>NZ_JBALWD010000008.1:0-70497 GCF_036960985.1 Sneathiella sp.
GACGACGCCCGCCAAGCCTTGCTTCAAATGGTTTCCCATTTCCACAACATGATCGAGGAAACCGTCTTCTGTCATAATGTCGACTACGGCACCAGCGACGGCCATGGCCATCGGATTTCCGCCATATGTTGACCCATGGCTTCCAACGGTCATTGCCTTAGCTACTTTTTCAACGGCAAGACAAGCCCCAACCGGAAATCCGCCGCCCAAAGCCTTTGCAGAGGTCATGATATCCGGCGCCATGTCTGCGTGCTCATAAGCGAACAATTTTCCAGTACGGCCCATGCCAGTTTGAATTTCATCGAAAACCAGCAAAAGGTCTAACTCGTCACATAAATTTCTCAATGCCCGCAGAAATTCAGGCTCTATGACACGTATGCCGCCTTCACCCATAACAGGTTCGATAAGAATAGCAGCTGTTTCTTCG
The DNA here is from genome assembly GCF_036960985.1 of Sneathiella sp. NCBI lineage: Bacteria > Pseudomonadati > Pseudomonadota > Alphaproteobacteria > Sneathiellales > Sneathiellaceae > Sneathiella > Sneathiella sp. The sequence goes on from NZ_JBALWD010000008.1 coordinate 428, forward strand.
CTGATCGCTGCTTTCACCGCTTCTATATCTCCAGCAGGAATATGATCAAACCCATCCATTACCGGGCCAAAGCCTTCAAGCAACTTGTCCTGTCCAGCCGCGGCAATCGTTGCCAGCGTTCGGCCATGAAAAGATCCTTCGAAGGCCAAAATGCGATATTTCTGCGGCTGTCCTTGCTCACTAAAATATTTTCGCACCATCTTGATGGCGCATTCATTAGCTTCGGCCCCGGAATTGCAAAAATAGACGGCATCTGCAAATGTTGCATCGACCAGTTTTTGCGCTAACTCTTCTTGCCCCGGAATGCGAAAAAGGTTCGATACATGCCAAACTTTCGACGCCTGTTCCGTCAGCGCGGCGACAAGCCGAGGATGGGCATGCCCCAAAGAACTTACGGCTATACCAGCTGCAAAATCGAGGTATCGTCGACCGTCATTACCATAGAGATAGGGGCCGTCTCCTTTTTCAAAGGAAAGATCGGCGGGAGCATAATTTGATAATAATGCCGGAATCATATGCTTTCTCCACAGTTTAAAATAACAATGCAACTAAGTGTAAGGGGCATGAAACAACAGTTTTTCAGATAAAAGAACCCCAGAAAGCGGCGAAGTATTGACAGGACAGGCCTCTGTGTCAATCAAACTCTCTCTTTAAGGTAAATTTTTAGGCTTTTAGCTTATATCCACGTTTGAATAAGGCCCAAACCGTCACATAAAGTGCAATATCAAGAACCGCTATTACAATCACACCAACCCAGATGGAACTATCCGATTTGCCAATAAAACCGTATCGAAAGCCGTCGATCATATAGAAGAACGGGTTAATATGGCTGATCTGATACCAAACCCCTGTAAGTCGATCAATTGAGTAAAATGTCCCGGACAAGAACGAAAGAGGCATAATCACGAAATTTGTCATTGCTGCCATATGATCAAATTTTTCCGATACGATCCCGCCAATCATCCCGAGAAGAGATAACATTAAACCCGCACCAACCACAAAATACAGGACGGCCGCCCAAGAATATACGGTCAGATCAATTAACAACCACATGCTAAAACCAACAGCGATGGCAACGGCCATGCCGCGCGCAAGACCTGACAGGGCAATTGCAAACGTTAATTCTGCTGCCGAAAGTGGCGGCATCAGAATGTCGACAATATTGCCTTGGACTTTTGATATCAGAATGGAGGACGACGTATTGGCGAAGGAGTTTTGAATAACAGCCATCATAATTAGGCCGGGGCCCAAAAACGTCGCATAGGGAAGATCGCCCATATAGCGCTCGCCATTTCCGAAAGCCAACGTAAAAATCGCCAAAAACAACATGGTTGTCATCATCGGAGCGAGGACCGTCTGCAATGGCACCTTGAGAAATCGCCTCACTTCTTTGGACAATAAAGTATAAACACCCAACCAATTCACCAATCCTATCTGGTTGGCAGGAACTATCGGTAAGGCGGGCGGCGATTGAATCTGGCGGTCTGTTGAAGAAGTCATGGCGCATAGATATTCAATATGGACAGAATACGCAAGAATTCTATGGATCCGTATGGCGTGACGCATGCAATTGAAATATTTCGGTTCTGGCTTACTTATCCTGACTACGATAGAAAGATTACAAACTGACCTATCGATTTTCTTGGGAGACCTTAAAGATGCCTGTTGAAATTCTGCATAATCCACGTTGTAGTAAATCGCGCCAAACACTAGCGATTTTGGAAGAAAATGGGGTCACGCCTGTCATTGTGGATTATCTTTCGAACCCGCCCAGTATAGAAGAGCTTCGTAAAATTTTGGGTTTGCTTGAGATGCAGCCACGGGATCTTATGAGAAAAGGCGAAGCAAAATATAAAGAAAATAATCTTTCCGACGGAAGCCTCACAAGTGAACAGCTTCTTCAAGCCATGGTAGATTTTCCGAAACTTATCGAACGTCCGATTGTATTGGCAAACGGACAGGCGCGGATTGGGCGGCCACCCGAATCCGTACTGGAAATCATCTAACCAGGATCGATTGGCAATTATCTGCACAAATTTTTGGCGGCAAGTTCGCTTTCTTTAATTTCCACCTTTTCATTGCGCATGACACTATATAGAATTACGCCCAATAACCGTCGACACATGGATAGTGCCGTCTAAACAACAATAACAAACAGGAGAAGTCCAATGGCTGAAGCCGTTATCGTATCCACAGCAAGAACTCCCATCGGCAAAGCCTATCGCGGCGCCTTTAACAATACGCATGGCGCAGATATGGGAGGACATGTCATCAAAAACGCGGTTGAACGCGCTGGTGTCGATCCTGCCGAAGTTGAAGACGTTATCTTTGGTGTCGCCAATCCTGAAGGAGCGACCGGCGGTAATATTGCACGTCAAGCATCCTTGCGGGCCGGCATGCCAATTACAACGGCAGGAACAACTGTTAACCGTTTCTGCTCATCCGGACTGCAAACCATCTCGATGGCAGCGCAGCGTGTAATTGTCGACAAAGTACCTGTTATGGTTGCCGGCGGCATGGAAAGCGTCAGCCTGACCCAAAATGAACATTCGAACGTTTTTCGGGCACGAAATGAATGGTTGGCGGAAAATAAGCCCGCCATTTACGACCCAATGCTAAAAACGGCTGAAACAGTTGCCACCCGTTACGGTATTACTCGCGAGCAGATGGATGAATACGGCTTCCAAAGCCAGATGCGAACGGCAGCCGCACAAGAAGCAGGGCGCTTCGACAAAGAAATCGTGCCGATGACAACAACCAAAATATTGGTCAACAAGGAAACAGGCGAAACTTTGGAAGAAGAAGTCACCTTGATGCAAGATGAAGGTAACCGCGCGAGTACAACACTCGACGGATTGTCCAACCTGAAACCTGTCCTTGGCGAAGATTGTTTCATTACAGCAGGTAATGCCAGTCAGCTATCAGATGGCGCGTCGGCTTGCGTCGTTATGGATAGTAAACTTGCGGAGCAACGTAACGTTGAACCTCTTGGTACTTATCGCGGACTAGTAGTTGCCGGCTGTGAACCAGATGAAATGGGTATTGGACCTGTTTTTGCTATTCCGAAATTGCTGGAACGTCATGGTCTCGGTATGGATGATATTGGCTTGTGGGAATTGAATGAAGCATTTGCGGTTCAAGTTCTTTATTGCCGCGACAAGCTCGGCATTCCAAACGAACTGCTGAACGTTGACGGCGGCGCAATTTCGATCGGCCACCCATACGGAATGTCTGGCGCACGTCTTGCGGGCCATGCCCTTATCGAAGGCAAGCGTCGCAGCGCAAAATATGTCGTCGTCACCATGTGTATTGGTGGTGGTATGGGTGCCGCAGGTTTGTTTGAAGTAAACTAAACAATCGCTCACAAATTATTTTCCCGGACGTTTACAAAAAATGTCCGGGATTTTTTTTGTCTTAAAACTAGGATATGGTTAATGTGTAATATATCCAAATGTCGGGGCCTCGCGAAATGACAATCATCGTTACCAGAATGGGGACTGCTTGAATGACCGTATCTATACCGCGTAGCGTCGAAGAAATTACGCCTCAATGGTTCGAAGAAATTGTTTTCCCAGATTCCGGCTTTCCGCGCCTCACCCGCATCACTAAAACAAATGTTGGGGAGGAGCGAGGGTTTCTGAGCCAAACTTTTAAAGTAGAACTTCATTTTGGAGACACAGCTTCAGTCACACTCCCAAAATCTGTCATCGTTAAACTGCAACCTACAAGTGGCCTTTACAAAGCAACCGCAAAAGAGCTACATGCCTTCCGAAGAGAGGTAAGCTTTTATCGTGATGTCGCACCAACAGCGCCGGTAAGATTGCCAGAAATATATTTTGCAGATACGACAACCGGTGCAGGTGCCTTGGTCATGGAAGATTTGGGATCTCTGGCAAGTGGTGATCAAATTTTAGGTATCGAACATTCACAGGCTGTCGCCACGGCTCGAGAAATCGCCAAAATACACGCCGCCTATTGGAACAGTCCCAAACTTGAGAGTCTGGATTGGGCACCTGCGCGAGACCATTTCAACGCAGATCATTATGTCGAACATTGGCCGAAATTTGCTAAGGCTTTTGGAACAAAGATTGGTGCGGAAGCTCTCAACATCGGCGCCAAAGTGGCTAAAAACCTCAATTGGTTGGAGGAAAAAATTGCCAGCCGGCCCACCTCGATTATCCATGGGGACTTGAGAGCAGACAATCTAATGTTTAGCCGAGAAACTGGTGATGATGAAGTTGTGATTTTAGATTGGCAACTAGTAACAAAAAACCTGGGGGCCATTGATATCGCACGTCTTCTTGGTGGCAGTGAGCCCATTTTGCAACGCCAGGGCCATCAAATGGAAATTGTACATGCTTGGCACGGATCCCTCCTGGAAGCCGGAATAACTGATTATAGCCGGAGTGAAGCAGAAGATGATTTTCGTCTTGGTATCCTTCACTGCCTGCTTATCCCGGTTAATATTTATTCGCGCGGCGGCGGGACAGCAACCGGACGCCGGCAACAGCTCATTGATGTCATTGTCTCGAGATTTTTTGCAGCTGCACTCGAACTAAATGCAGGGTCTGTATTGCCTGACTAAATCGCCCATAAAAAAGGGACGGAGTATAATTCCATCCCTCCTTAATTTTCAATGCAACTCATTTATCGCGTCGGTACAGGTTCATCACCTGTGTAATCATAAAACCCACGCCCTGATTTTTGACCAAGCCATCCAGCTTCCACGTATTTAACTAATAATGGGCATGGACGGTATTTTGTATCAGCCAGACCTTCGTACAAAACCTGCATGATCGCCAAGCAAACGTCTAACCCAATAAAATCAGCTAATTGCAAGGGCCCCATCGGATGATTAGCGCCCAACCGCATGGCCGTATCAATCGCCCGAACCGATCCAACGCCTTCATATAAGGTATAAATTGCTTCATTTATCATTGGAAGCAAAATGCGGTTGACGATAAAAGCTGGGAAGTCTTCTGCTGGCGTTGGTGTTTTATCCAATCTTACCGTCAGGCGCTTAACTTTTTCAAACGTCTCTTCATTGGTTGCAATGCCCCGGATCAATTCCACCAATTTCATGACCGGAACAGGGTTCATGAAATGCATACCCATGAACTGCTCAGGTCTATCCGTTACCGCCGCCAGACGGGTAACAGATATGGAAGAGGTATTCGTAGCAATAATTGCGTCCGGTTTTAGCTTCCCACAAATATCTTCAAGTATTAGCTTCTTGATCTCTTCATTTTCGGTGGCGGCTTCGATAACAAGATCGACATCAGACATCAAATCATCTGAAATCGTCGGAATTATACGGGCCAACGCCGAGGCCATATCTGCTTCGGATAATTTACCGCGACCGACTTGTCGTTGCAAATTGGATTGAATGACATTCAAGCCTTTTTCAAGCTGTTCGTCCGTAACATCCTTCAAAACCACATCAATACCCGCGACAGCCATAACATGTGCAATACCATTGCCCATTTGGCCCGCTCCAATAACGCCAACTTTAGTAATCATTGCCTGTTCCTGCGTATATTGTGAACGTGATAATAGTTCGGGTTTCTCGGCCCGTACAAGCCATTAAAGCTCTGCTTCCAGTTCCGGAATAGCTTTAAACAAATCAGCGACAAGTCCGTAATCGGCAACCTGGAAAATAGGCGCGTCTTCATCCTTGTTAATGGCTACAATGATTTTACTGTCCTTCATACCTGCAAGATGCTGGATCGCTCCAGAAATCCCGACGGCAATGTACAGATCCGGTGCAACGACCTTACCAGTTTGCCCGACTTGATAATCATTGGGAACAAATCCCGCGTCAACTGCCGCACGACTAGCACCAACAGCGGCGCCCAGTTTATCTGCTACGGCCTCAATCAGCGGGAAATTATCCCCTGATTGCATACCCCGGCCGCCAGAGATAACGATCTTTGCCGAGGTCAATTCTGGACGTTCAGATTTAGAAAGCTCCTCGCCAACAAAAGTGGATAACCCTGCATCGGCCGCAGCTGTTCCAGCTTCGATTGTAGCCGATCCGCCGGTTGCTTCCGCCGGCGCAAAATTAGTTGTCCGTATTGTGATTACTTTCTTAGCATCACCGGACTGCACTGTTGCCATGGCATTGCCTGCATAAATAGGGCGTACAAATGTATTCGCTGAGACAATTTCCGTAATTTCGGAAATTTGTGCCACATCCAAAAGTGCTGCAACCCTTGGCAAAATGTTCTTACCGGATGTTGTTGCAGCCGCAACAATTGCATCGTACCCGTCAGCAAGCGAGACAACGAGATCTGCGGTATTTTCCGCCAGTGAATTTGCGTAAAGGCCATCATCCACAAGGATAACCTTCGAAACGCCAGAAACATTTGCCGCTTCATCTGCAACCGAGCGACAACCTGAACCTGCGACAAGGACATGAACATCGCCGCCTAATTCACCAGCAGCGGTAACTGCGTTCAATGTTGCCGCACCAAGTGCGCTATTATCGTGATCTGCAAGTACAAGAACAGACATCTATATAACTCCCTCTTCTTTGAGCTTGCTGACCAGCTCTGCAACAGATTCGACCATGACACCAGCTTCGCGCTTCGGTGGCTCCTCGACTTTCAAGGTTGTCAGGCGGGTCGCAATATCAACGCCTAGATCTTCAGGAGACTTTTCGTCAATTGGCTTTTTCTTTGCTTTCATAATGTTTGGCAAAGAAGCGTAACGTGGCTCATTCAGTCGGAGGTCTGTCGTCACGACAATTGGCATTTTCAGGTCGAGCGTTTGCAAACCGCCATCAACTTCCCGCGTAACCTTGGCTGTGCCACTTTCTAGGTTAACTTCTGAAGCGAAAGTTCCCTGAGCCCAACCAAGCAAGGCTGCGAGCATTTGACCTGTTTGGTTTGAATCATCGTCAATCGCTTGTTTGCCGACTATAATGAGATCTGGCTTTTCTTCATCCGCGACGGCTTTAAGAAGTTTTGCTACTCCAAGCGGTTCTACTTCGGCGTCCGTTTTTACAAGGATTCCTCGGTCTGCACCCATGGCCAGCGCAGTTCGAATGGTTTCCTGAGCGGCCTGGGGCCCAACAGAGAACGCTACGACTTCTGTTGCAGTGCCAGCTTCACGCAAACGAAGGGCTTCTTCAACAGCAATTTCATCAAAAGGGTTCATGGACATTTTGACATTCGCGAGGTCTACACCAGTATTGTCCGCTTTGACGCGGATCTTTACGTTGTAGTCCACGACACGTTTAACAGCGACGAGAACTTTCATGGATCGGTTATCTCCAAGCCAATTTGCCTTTCGGACCTACAAAAAACCGTTTTCTGCATCCGTGAAAGGTAGGATTTTAATATTTATTTCGGCAGTGCACAATAAATAGCAAAGGACCGTCTGTCAATTGACGGAAACCCCTCAAAAAATTTATCTGAGTTCGGCCTCCAAATATCTCATTAACGACCAATATTTGCTATCGATTTGCACCTGGAACCCAAAGAACATCTTCTTTTCCCTTATTATTAAGATACCGCCCCAATACGAACAGAAAATCAGATAATCGGTTCATATAAATGACTGTCAGCGGGTTAATATTTTCCGAATCGCTTAACGCAATAATTCGACGCTCAGCACGACGGCAAACAGTGCGTGCTAGGTGTAATTGCGCGGACGCTGCTGAACCGCCCGGCAAAATAAAAGAATTTAACTCTGTGAGATCAGCGTTAAGTCCATCAATTTCTTGCTCTAACCGATCCACTTGTTCTTGGATTACTCTCAACGGAGGATATTTGGGGTCCTCCCGTTCAGGCGTACATAAATCAGCTCCCAAATCAAAAAGGTCATTCTGGATACGTGAGAGCATGTCATCTGCATCTCCAGAGGTCGCTAATCGCGCAATTCCAATAACAGAATTTACTTCGTCCACTTCACCGTAGGCCACAACGCGTAGGCTTGTTTTACTCACGCGCGCGCCATCACCAAGAGAAGTGTGTCCTGTATCGCCACCGCGCGTGTATATTTTCGTTAGTTTTACCATAATTTCTTTTGCTTGCTGTCAGCTGCCCGAACTGGCCGCCCATAAACTCAACATTATCAAAACAACAGCTATCGCCTGCATCAATATCCGTAGACGCATAAGTTTGTTACCGTATTTACGATTGAACTCCCCTCCTCGCGCCATTGTCAAAACGCCGAACAATAAGACAAGGGCGGTTGCGACAACCGCTGCGATAATGAAATAATTCAGCATGACCAGCCAATAACATAATATAAATAAATCTGAAGAGACGCTACACTAATGAGCCGGATCTGGACAGAGGGTTTCATGCAAGTTTTGGAAGATATTATCATTATTGGTGGAGGTATTATCGGTACATCCATTGCCTATTTTTTGCAATCTTCAGACAATTTCGATGGCTCAGTGTTGGTAATTGAAACGGAAGCCGTCAGCCAGGGCTCTTCTTGGGGAGGTTTTCATCAGCAGTTTTCCATCCCCGAAAATATTCAAATGGCGCAATTTGCCCAAGAATTTCTGGGTGAGCTCAATCGCTTCCTTAGCGTTGAAGATAAAATTGTTAATGTTGACTATCATTCTAATGAATATCTTTTTCTAGTTGAAAATCAAGATATTCCCATGCTTTACAGCACAAACATTCTTCATCATCAACACGGCATATCAGTCGGGTTACTCGATCCGGAGGATTTATCACAAGGTTTTCCCTGGTTAAATATCACCGATCTTGCCGGTGGATCGCTCGGGCTATCAAGAGAAGGTGGATTGAATGCGGAACGTCTACGAAAGGCCTTTCGCCAGAAAGCCATTTCACTCGGAGTGCGATTTCAAAATGGTGAACTTATCGATATTGCCAAAAACAATGATCTAGCAAATGCCATTACGCTTTCAACTGGCCAATCAATTTACTTCAAAACCCTTGTCAATGCGGCAGGCGCCGACTCCTCGAGAATTGCAAGCTTGGCAGGAATTAATCTTCCTATGGAATCCCGCAAGCGACAAATTTTTTCTTTCAGTTGCCGAATGTTACTGGAAAAAAGTCCAATTGTTGTTGATCCAACCGGCGTCCATTTTCGCCATGATGGAAATCTGTTTTATGCGGGCTGCGTACCGCCAAAAGACAAAGATCCCAACTGCAGCGATACCAAAATTGATTATGATTTGTTCGAAGAGTATATCTGGCCAATTCTTTCTTATCGTGTTCCGGCGTTTCAAAAAATTACAATGGAGAAGGCCCGGTCAGAGCATTACACCTATAATGTTCTCGATCAGAGCCCTGTGTTAGGACCGCATCCCGAAATTAACAATTTCTATTTCGCGAACGGTTTCATGGGCCGCAGCGCGCAGGCTTCTCCAGCCATTGGTCGTGCAATCGCCGAACTGATAATATTTGGCGAGTATCGTTCTTTGAACCTTTCCCGCTTTTCTTTCGAGCGAATGGTGACAGGTGAAGCCCTTTTCGAACATAATGCCCTGCAATGATGTTATCGTAGGGGAAAAATATGCCAATAATCAGAGTGGAGATGTTTGAAGGCCGGAATCACGATACGAAACAAGAATTGGTCAAATCCTTAACTTCTGAAATGGTGCGAATTACAGGTTGCAGTGAGGCAAGTGTCAATATCGTCATCACCGACGTCAAGAAAGAAAATTGGGGAATGGGAGGGGACCTTGCAAGTAAGAAATTCCCAGATTAATTGCCGCTAGGAAATACCGTGAAGAATACTGAGTTTCTTAAAATACCGATTAAAATCTGGAATCATTTTTCACGCCATCATTGTATGCGAATGGCGACGGCTTTGAGTTATCAGACTTTGCTCGCAATTGTTCCCTTGGCTGCCGTGGTCTTCGCGCTGTTTACAGCGATTCCGGCTTTTGATCATCTCGAGGACAAAATCTCCCATTTCCTGTTTGAAAATCTTTTGCCTACAAAATTTTCACAAATAGATGCCGTGCTTCAAGGCTTCACCATTAACGCCAATCAATTAACCCTGATCGGTTTAGCCGGTATCGCCGTGACTGCTTTATTTTTGATGTCCAGCATAGAAGAAATTTTCAGTCAGATTTGGCAGGTCGAAGCGACACGAAACCCCTTCAAGAGATTTGTAATCTATATTCTCATTACTCTTATTGGCCCAATCGCTATTGGCACCAGCCTTACCCTAGTGAACTGGATCGTCGATATCAGTGAAGATGCCACAGGCTATCAATTGACTACGTCCATGGAATTTATAAGCGATCTTATTCCAATCGCATTACCTTTTATAATTTTGTTTCTGCTTTTTCGAATAGTCCCCGCATGCAAGGTAATGTGGCAGCATGCAATTGTTGGAGCCGCAGTGTCGACCGGATTATTTCTCGCTGGCAAATCTTTGTTCAAGCTATATTTGCAATATTTTCCATCATACGAAATCGTTTACGGTGCGATGGCCGCATTCCCAATTTTTCTTATCTGGTTATATGTAAGTTGGGGCATTGTCTTATTCGGGGCAACCATCACCGCAGTTCTCGGGCTTGAACATATGACCAAAAAGGAAGCTTAGTGGCTTCAACAAGATCACTTTTAGTTTGCACCTTCCAAAAGCCGCCGTGCAATTACCTGTGCCTGAATTTCACCAGCACCTTCAAAAATATTCAAGATTCGAGCATCGCAAAGAACCCGGCTTATTGGATACTCAAGGGCAAAGCCATTGCCACCATGGATTTGCAAGGCATTATCCGCAGCATTCCAGGCAACTCGCGCTCCCAATAGTTTTGCCATACCAGCCTCGAGATCACACCGCCGCCCGTCATCTTTTGCCCGTGCCGACGCGTATGTCAGCTGGCGGGCCATCATGATTTCCACAGACATCCAGGCAAGTTTACCAGCAACTCGCGGAAATTCGATTATTGGTTTGGAAAACTGGATCCGATCCAGCGCATATCGCAGACCTAGCTCCATGGCATTTTGAGCAACACCCAGCGCCCGAGCGGCCGTTTGAATTCGGGCACTTTCAAAAGTCTGCATTAATTGCTTGAAACCATTTCCTTCTTCTTCACCCAGAAGGTTTTCGGTTTTGATTTCAAAATTATCGAAGGCGAGCTCATATTCCTTCATGCCGCGATAACCCAGCACTTCAATTTCACCGCCGGTCATGCCTTCCGCCGGAAAATCCTGATCATTACTCATATGCGGCTTTTCAGCAAGGAACATGGACAAACCTTTATATCCAGGCTCTTCCGGATTGGTTCGCACAAGCATGGTCATCACGTCCGCCCGCGCTGCATGGGTGATCCAAGTTTTATTGCCCGTTATCTTATAGACTTCTCCGTCCTGAACCGCACGCGTTCGCAATGATGCCAGATCAGAACCTGTGTTGGGCTCCGTGAAGACAGCTGTTGGCAAAATTTCACCCGTAGCAATTGGACCAAGCCATTTTGCTTTCTGCGCATCTGTGCCCCCAGTTAAAATTAACTCAGCGGCGATTTCAGAACGTGTTCCTAAGGATCCCACGCCTATGTATCCGCGCGAAAGTTCCTCCGATACGACGCACATAGACATTTTTCCCAAGCCAAGGCCACCATGTTCTTCGGGAACCGTTAACCCGAAAACACCCAGCTCGGACATTTGTTTAATGACCGACATAGGAATCAGTTCATCATTTAAGTGCCATCCATGAGCAAAAGGCATGACTTCTTCATTGGCAAATCGACGAAACTGGTCACGAATCATTGAGTAGGTTTCGTCTAACCCCTGCTCACCAAAATGGCCTGTATCCATTCCTTCGGCAATCAAGGCAGCAATTCGCTGTTTTACTGCAGAAGTATATCCATTTGAAATAAGCGTTACGACGTCAGTTGTTTTAAACTCATCAACAGCGGCTTGTCCTAGTCCCAAATCGAGAGGGCGAATGATTTCGCCCAAAGTCATTGGAATACCGCCTTCAATCTGACTGAGATATTCACTAAACCCAGCCTGCAGCATCAATTGCTCTAACTCGCCGAATTTTCCCTCAGACATTAATTCACGTGACCAGTTGAGTGTTTCACGCAACGCTTCTACATATGTCGATAACCAAGCAAGGCCATGAGTTGCATACTGATTTTCTTCAACCAATTTTGCACTAATGCGCCCGTTTTCACCGCGCGTCATCTGTACGACGGACAAGATAGCCTTTTGCTTGATCGTTTCAGCTGCCTCGAGCCCCTGAGCACACAGGCTTTCCAATTCATCTAGCAATACTGGAGAGGCGTCATCTATCATATCGATCATCGTCATTTATTATTGTTCCTTGTTACCCAGGACGTTTTTTATGAATTGCCTGCTTCAATGGCATCTTCAACTGTCCGAAGTCCAGGGTATTTTGCAGAAACCAGCACTGCCATATTCCCTGGCTTATGTTGGTTGTTCATCATTTTGGTATGAGCCCGTGGGATATCATCCCACGAAAAAACTTCAGACATGCACGGATCAATGCGGCGCTCAATGACTAGGTTATTGGCTTGCGAAGCTTGCTTAAGGTTCGCAAAGTGACTTCCTTGTATACGTTTTTGGCGCATCCAAACGAACCTGGCATCCATAGTCAAATTGAAACCACTAGTCCCAGCACAAAAAACAACCATACCTCCACGTTTCACAACATTACATGAAACAGGGAAAGTAGCCTCTCCAGGGTGTTCAAACACGAAGTCTACGTCATTGCCTTTTCCGGTAATTTCCCAAATGGCTTTACCAAATTCTCTGGTTTTTTTCATATATTCGCCAAACCCCTCACCATTAACCGTGGGAAGTTGACCCCAACAATCAAAGTCTTTTCTGTTTATGACACCTTTTGCGCCAAGCGACATGACGAAGTCGCGTTTGCTTTCATCAGAAATAACACCAATTGCGTTGGCGCCAGCGGCCGCACAAATCTGAATTGCCATCGAGCCGAGGCCACCCGAAGCTCCCCAGATCAATACATTGTGGCCCGGACGTAGGATATGAGGACGATGGCCAAATAGCATTCTGTAAGCTGTTGCCAAAGTCAGGACGTAACAAGCACTCTCTTCCCAAGTTAGATGTCGAGGACGTGGCATAAGCTGGCGATCCTGAACGCGAGCGAATTGGGCAAAAGATCCGTCCGGAGTTTCATAACCCCAAATCCGCTGGCTGGTGGAAAACATCGGATCACCGCCGTTACACTCCTCGTCATCGCCATCATCCTGATTACAATGAACAACAACCTCATCGCCGACTTTAAAGCGTGTCACTTTATTTCCGACAGCATAAACGACACCTGACGCGTCGGATCCTGCTATGTGAAACTCTTGCTTGTGAACATCGAAGGGAGAAATTGGCTCGCCAAGAGCAGCCCATACACCATTATAATTAACACCAGCAGCCATAACCAACACCAACACATCATGACTATCCAATTCTGGCGTATCCACGACTTCAACCAGCATTGCAGATTCCGGCTCACCGTGGCGTTCCCGCCGGATCGCCCAAGCGTACATTTTAGAGGGAACGTGTCCCAAGGGTGGGATTTCACCCACTTCATAAAGATCTTTCAAATCGCCTGGAATGGAGGCAGCTGTTTCTTCTGATTGAACAGTAGCTTGGTTGTTTGACATTTAAATATCCCTCATATTCTAATTCCGGCATTCGAAAAGCCACCAAAATGGACCGTTTCTTTTATACCGCAACGCATCAATTGTCTGATTTGAGACCTTTACATTGGTCAGATTTATGAGCAGATTACTGACCTTTGAGCAGAGTACAAGTTTTTTTTGCACTGCAACACAAAGTTATGTTATTACGCGCTATAATACAGAAACGAAAGAACTGGTCTTATTTCCGATCCGAAACGAAAGATAATTATGGCTAAGAACACAGCGAGCACCACTAACTCAGGTTTTTCCGGTAAAGATCGCCCTTGGTTGTTTCGGACCTATTCAGGCCATTCCTCGGCAACGGCATCTAATGAATTATATAAGACGAACCTTGCCAGAGGGCAAACAGGCCTATCGGTCGCGTTCGACCTGCCGACACAAACCGGATATGATTCGGATCATATATTGGCACGCGGAGAGGTGGGCAAAGTCGGTGTTCCAATTTGCCATCTTGGCGATATGCGAGCTCTTTTCGACGAAATCCCGCTTGAAAAAATGAACACCTCCATGACAATCAATGCCACATCGGCATGGTTGCTAGCATTGTATGTCGCCGTCGCCGAAGAGCAAGGTACCAGCCCCGAAGTGTTACAAGGAACAGTTCAGAACGATATTATAAAAGAGTATTTATCCCGCGGAACTTACATATTTCCGCCTGGACCCAGCATGAAGCTTATTACGGACGTCGTTAGTTACACTTACAAAGAGATGCCAAAATGGAATCCGACAAATGTGTGTTCCTATCACCTGCAAGAGGCGGGCGCGACTCCAGTCCAGGAACTTTCTTTTGCCCTTGCAACAGCTATTTCTGTATTGGATGCTGTGAAAGAGGGGGGGCAAATTAGCCCTGATGATTTTTCTTCCGCGACAGGTCGAATCAGTTTTTTCGTCAACGCCGGTATCCGGTTCATTACGGAAATGTGCAAAATGCGAGCTTTTGTGGATCTCTGGGATGAAATTCTTCTGGAACGATACGATGTTCAAGAAGAAAAGTATCGACGCTTCCGCTATGGTGTCCAAGTTAACTCTCTTGGATTAACAGAGCAACAGCCAGAAAATAATGTTTATCGAATTCTTCTGGAAATGCTTGCCGTTGTCCTTTCAAAAAATGCCCGCGCCCGTGCAGTTCAGTTGCCTGCCTGGAATGAGGCCTTAGGTTTACCCCGACCCTGGGATCAACAATGGTCGTTGCGTTTACAGCAAATCGTAGCTTTCGAAACAGACCTACTTGAGTATGGCGACATTTTTGAAGGTTCCGTGGAAATCGATCGTAAGGTAGAAGAACTAAAAACAGCCGCTCGTGAAGAACTTAGATTGATTGAAAAAATGGGAGGGGCTGTAGCAGCTGTAGAAACGGGTTACTTGAAAGAGTGTTTGGTTCAATCCAACACTAATCGCGTTCAAGCTGTCATTTCTGGTGATATACCGGTGGTTGGCGTCAATAAATTTACGGAAACCACTCCGTCCCCGCTCCTACAAGAAGGTGACGGCGGAATTATGACGGTCGATCCAGCGGCGGAAGCCGAGCAAATTGCACAATTGATCGCATGGCGCGAGGCCCGGGATAATGCGGCGGTTAAGCGTGCTTTGGATGAGCTTTCTCGAGCGGCCAAAAACGGCGATAACATTATGCCCGCATCTATCAAAGCTGCAAAAGTAGGCGTTACAACCGGCGAATGGTCAGAGGCTCTGAGAAAATGCTATGGAGAATACAGAGCTCCAACAGGTGTCAGCGGTGCCGCTTCAAACGCCGGGCATGAAAATCTCGAACCAGCCCGCGAAAAAGTAGCTGCAGCTGTCCGAAAACTTGGACATCCCCTAAAAGTTCTCATAGGTAAGCCCGGGCTTGACGGGCACTCAAATGGCGCAGAACAAATTGCAGTTGCAGCCCGTGATAGCGGAATGGACGTCGTCTATGAGGGCATTCGTCTGACACCTGACCAGATTGTTACGGCTGCAAAGAACGGTTCCGTTCATCTTGTTGGCCTTTCTATCCTATCCGGTTCTCATGTTCCATTAGCCAGTGAGGTCTGTCAGAAGCTCAACGCTGCGGGTCTCGGTCATATACCGGTCATTGTTGGAGGCATAATCCCTCCAGACGATGCACTCGAATTGAAGTCTGCAGGTGTTACAGCTATCTACACGCCAAAAGATTTTGATATGACCGGCATCATGATTGATATGGTTGATATCATTTTGGAAGAAAAAGCCGACGCCTGATTACGGGCGTCCGATTGATCTCAAGAGATTCGGAATTTATTAACCATATCTTACCATTTTTCGGACCTCTTCAGGTTGGTAACCATATTCTCGCAAGGACTTGATCGTTGCGTCCTTATCACGCTTGGAAAGTCGCCGACCCTTTCCATCTGATATCAATCCATGATGATGATATGAGGGTGTTGGCAGTTCCAAAAGAGCTTGTAAAAGTCGGTGAATATGAGTCGAAGGTAATAGGTCCTGACCCCTGATAATATGGTTAACACCTTGTATTGCATCATCAAAAGTCACGGATAGATGATAGCTGGTTGGGGTTTCCTTTCGAGCCAGAACAACATCACCAAAAGGTAGCGGATCACATTGGATGTATCCTTTATCCTGTTCGTGAAACCGCAGCGAGGTTAGGTCTAGATTAGCAATCGCATTATCCATATTCAGACGAAGAGCATAGGGCTTGGTAAACTGAAAATTCCGCTGCCGATCTCTATCTGTCAATCCTTTGCAAATCCCAGGGTATGCAGGCCCTTCAGGGCCATGTGGTGCGGAATTACTACGAGCAATTTCCGCCGTAATTTCCCGTCGGGTACAAAAACAAGGGTAAATTAAACCTCGGTCACTTAGCCTAGAAATAAGAGCAGCATAATCTTCCATATGGTCGCTCTGCCTGCGAACGGGCTCTTCCCATTTGAATCCCAGCCAAGATAGATCTTCATAGATTCCCTGCTCATATTCTGGGTGGCAACGCCCCCCATCAATATCTTCTAATCGTAACAAAAATATTCCGCCGGTTTCTTTCGCAGCTTGCATCGCCAAAGACGCAGAATAAAGATGGCCCAAATGAAGATTTCCTGTTGGGCTAGGAGCAAAACGTGTGATGTATTTCATATGGTTAACAAACTTTATTTCCGAAAAAAATATTACAATCAGCTGAAAATTTTATTTGTTTTGCTTGTCAAGCCGACATGCAGGGCAGTAGCCTCGTTAACACTTTATTAATAATAATTAATTTTTACAGGCGACACAAATGTTTAGACGAATATTGATCGCGCTAAATATATTAATGCTGGCAACGGCCTGCGCACTTCCTGTTTCCCAGAACCACAAATTTTATGGTGCTATGGAGAAATACGAAATTGCTTACCGGGAAATCGTGAAGAATGACCCTAACATTGACACGAATCTTGAGACGATGGCTGATGTTCTAAAGACGATAGATCGACGATATGTGGATAAGGTCGATCCAAATGACCTTATTGATCAAGCCATACTGGGCCTTCGTGCACCAAACGAGCAAAGTATTGAAGATATCGATCCGACGACACGTGCCCTAGATGCAATGTTTGCCTCACTGGATCGATATACAGGATATATGAGCCCAACAAGTTTCTCGAACTATCGAGAGCGGCTCGCTGGGCGATTTGTCGGCCTTGGTATCCATATAAAAATGCAAGATCAGGTGCTACACGTTGTAAGCTTGTTGAAAGGATCTGGGGCAGAAGCCGCCGGACTTCAGGATAATGACAAGATTACGCATGTAAATGGAACGTCTATTGAAGGCGTTTCTCTTGGCAAGGCCCGAACGGCGCTGAAAGGACCCTCTGGTTCAACGGCTGTTCTCACTATTCTACGAGAAAACCATGCTTCTCCACTTCAAATCAGTGTAACGCGTAGCCCTATTGAAATCGCAGCCGTTGAACATCATATAGATGGCGATATTGGTTATATTCGGATCTTTTCTTTTAACGCTAAAACAGCGCCCGGCGTCGCTGAAGCACTTGCCTCGTTTGAAGAAGACCTCGGACCACAGCTTTGTGGCGTCGTACTTGATATGAGAAATAACCCAGGCGGTCTGGTTTCCGCCGCTGAAGCAGTCGCAAGCTCTTTCCTCGATGGCGGTAATATCTATGCCGTAAAAAACCGCGGGCGCAATACGATGGCGCGCGATGCCGACAGTGGCGATCGCGTTCGCGGCGCCCCAATAGTTGTTATGATGAATAAAAGATCCGCCTCTTCTTCAGAAATTGTAGCGGGTGCTTTGCAGTACCAGAACCGAGCCAAACTTTTTGGTGAGACAAGCTACGGGAAAGGCTTGATGCAAACGCTGCTCCCTCTCGAAAATGGTGGAGGCATCCGCCTTACGACCGGGCGATTTACTACTGGTGGTGGGCCGACTTTTCATGGCATTGGCTTAAAGCCGGACATTCCGGATACCCAAGCCGAAGGTGAAGCGGACAAGCAACAGATTGATCGGGCAGCTCGTAGTTTGAATTGCTCTCCAACGCTGACGACCGCACATGTAATGGCGCAATGAATTCAGACGGCAATTTAACGGTAGCGTTAGATTATCTAAAAAATGCGGATACTGATTTTGCAACCGCCCTTTCCGTAATTAAGCCGCTTCCTGATAGGTCCAAACCGCCAGGATTTCAGACACTTTCTGAAATTATTATAGAGCAACAGGTATCTCTAGCCAGCGCCGCTGCAATATGGAAACGAATGACAGCGGCGATTTCTCCTTTCACACCGGACGCCCTTCTTAAATTTAATGAAACTCAATTGAGAGAACTTGGCCTGAGTCAGCAAAAAGCAAAATACTGTCGCGCACTAGCGACGGATATTCTCGAAAAACGCCTCATCCTGAGTGAATTACCTGACTTAGAGGATAATGCCGTGATTGAGCAGCTCACACAAGTCAAGGGGATTGGTCGGTGGACAGCAGAAATTTATATGATGGCATGCCTTGGACATGCGGATATATGGCCTGCAGGCGATGTTGCACTGCAGTCCGCGATGGGGCATCTCAAAGGACATGATGTCAGACCGTCCATAGAACAAATGGACATACTGGCTGAGCCGCTTCGCCCATACCGAACCATTGCCGCGCGTATACTCTGGCGCTACTATGCTGATATTGTCCAAGCTGGAAAACGCAAGCGGACTTAGCCGTTATAAATGGGATGCCTTCAATAATGCCTATTATACCTTTGATAGACGGCCCTCGCTTAGGACCGTTATCCGGAAATCCCGCAAAGAGTTTGATAATCCTTCTTCATGGCTACGGAGCTGATGGAGATGACCTGATTGGTCTCGCTCAATATTGGCAAAAGGATTTTCCAGACACAGCCTTTGTTGCGCCAAATGCGCCCGAGCCATGCGAACTTTCACCCTTTGGTCGCCAATGGTTTTCCCTTGAAAGATATGACCCCGATTTGCAGCGACGAGATCCTGTTGCCGGCGCAAAGGTATTTGCATCAATGATTGACGGCGCCCGGTCGGCTCAGCGTGTTGTCGACCAGTTCATTGGCAAGGAAACAAGTGAACATCGGCTATCCCTTTCAGAAACCGTTTTAGTAGGCTTTAGCCAGGGAACCATGGTTTCTCTTTACGCAGGCTTGCGAGAGCAAGTGACCCCCGCCGGTATCCTTGGGTATTCGGGAGCACTAGTTGGTGATGACAAGTTGAGTGAAGAAATTAAATGCCGCCCTCCAGTTTGTCTCATTCACGGAGAAGAGGACGATATTGTCCCGTTTCCCGCCCTATCGCGTGCGACTAAAACACTTTCCGATCTGAACGTTAATGTTGCCGCGCATAGTTGTCCTGGTCTTGGACATGGAATTAATGAGCAAGGGCTGAATATAGGGCAGTCATTTATAAAATCAGTTTTATCGGATATCTAGATCACAAACGATATGCTGTGGGGTCACAATTATTTAACACAAAATACTGTATTAGCATTTGCAATTTGCACCCCTGCGGGCCACACTTATGCCGATGATGGTCTAAATGGAGAGATAAGACGGTGCATATGTCAGGAGAAAAATTTCCTGCCCTCGTGCTAAACGCCGATTACCGGCCGCTTAGCTATTTCCCTCTGTCTCTATGGTCTTGGCAGGATGCCTTGAAGTCCGTGTTTCTAAAACGCGTGCATATCGTGTCAGAGTATGACCGAGTGGTCCATTCTCCCAGTTTCGAAATGCGACTACCAAGTGTTATCAGCCTGAAGCGCTATATTCAGCAAAGCAAGCAGCCGGCATTTACTCGATTCAACGTATTTTTACGAGACGGCTTTCGCTGCCAATATTGTGGCTCAGGTGACGACTTGACCTTTGATCACGTGCTTCCTCGGCGATTGGGAGGCCAAACGAGTTGGGAGAACATCACGACGGCCTGCGCAACATGTAATATGCGCAAAGGCGGTCGACTGGATCGGGATTCAAAAATGTTCCCTAGCATTCGTCCCTACGTTCCAACACCGCAACTCCTTAATCGGCAGGGTCAATCTTTTCCGCCTAACTATTTGCACGAAAGCTGGCGTGACTATCTATACTGGGATACGGAACTAGAAGAATAATATTGATATTCAACTCTGTTTCATCACTCTCTCTTGCTTTTTCGCCTGTGTAGCGTCTATATAGAACCTTAAATACGTCCTTCCCTTTTTTGCTAAAAGATGTGACCTGCGATGAGTTATGGATTAGGCCTTTCTGAAAAGAAACAAGCTCGGCAACGCCGGAACAGATTTTTCAAGTTTGTTTTTTACCTTTTGGTAATTGCAGGTGTTGGTGTCTATGGTTACTACGAAGGTCAGGCGGAAGGTAATCGTCAGATTGCCAATGTAGAAGATCAAGTTCTAGTTCTGACAAAAGAGAATAATCGCCTCAATGACCAAACACGTGCCGCGTTGGACAAACAGAGCTCCGCGCTGGCCGAAGCACGCGTTTGGCGCGACAAATTCGAAAACGAAATCCCTAGCGGACCGACGCTGGAAATTCTGGAGTTGGTACAGCAAAGGTTAGCTGGTGGATTAGAGCCAGAACGGCTAAAAACCCTGATTGGTCTAGCGGAGAATAGTCAGAATTGTGACCCTGCACCAGAAACCAAAAGATTTATTGTCAATACTGCCATCTTCAACAGCCCGGGCAATTCTGTCAGTTTGGGAAAAGGTTCCATAACTGTAACAGGGAACGGAATAGCTACGGTCAATGCAGAAAAGAAAATCGAAGCTTGGTATGATCCTACTCGACCGGTCGAAATAATATTCACGCAATTGGGCGGGAAGAAAGAGGTTTTGACGGGCGTTTTACCCTTGCATAAAAGCGTCGTGTTCGGCGGCAATGAATATCGTTTCAGCATCCTCTCAGGCAAGCAGAGTTTTGCAACAATTTCGGCTACCCGGTGTGATTTCCCATAAGGGGTCACACTCGAGAGGAAAGCCATATGGCCAGCTTTGAGCCGGTTTTTACCGCGGACGTCAGCAATTCATAACCAGGCGCATCCGCAGCTCCTTCGGACCGTGCAATATCGCGATGCTCAATTTCCTCATTGCGAAATTTTTCGATGACTTCTTTCAATTCAGGCTCACTGTTACCCAATTGATCAAGCTGGTCCCGATAATGTTCATCAATTACTTCTTCAACAGCCTCTGTACAGGCCATTGCTGCTTCTTTGCCAAGCATTGCAGTACCCGCGCCTAACGCATAACCCGCGACGTGCCAAAGTGGCGACAACAACGTCGGACGTACGCGGTGCTCCGCAATCAGTTCCTCAAATCTCTCCCTATGAACCTCTTCTTGTTCTTTCATATGGCGGATAGTATCAGATTCTGGCGTATCTTTTAAAACAGACAATTGCCCCTCATATATCCGAACAGCACCATATTCTCCAGCATGGTCCACCCGTACAATCCGTTCAAGTAATTCTCGAGGGCTTAAATCTCCAGGCTGACGCCCGAGCCTTGATCGCGATTTCTTATTCTCTGTCATTAGAACTGCCTCATGATGCACGTAAAGATTTAACGCCAGCGACTAAGCTAAACACTGCAAGCGTACCCGCAGCTATCAGATTATAACCTGCCATTGAGATTCCAAAAAGAGACCATGCAATATCGTCGCATCGAACAACTGGCGCGGACATAATTTGTGCCTTTAGTTCCTGCACGGATATCGCCTTCGAAGTGTCTCCAACACATTCCGCCGTACCTTCCCACCAACCCTGCTCAACGCCAACATGGAAGCCACCGATTGCCGCCGTTGCTGCAAATCCAACAGCACAAAGTAGCAGAAAATAACCTGATCCGGTATTCTTGCCAACCAATAGTCCTATCAACGAAATCAGAATGACGGCGCCATAAGGCCAACGTTGATACAAACACAGCACGCAGGGCCAAAGATCAAATACATATTGTGCTATAAAC
The DNA here is from genome assembly GCF_036960985.1 of Sneathiella sp. Lineage (NCBI taxonomy): Bacteria > Pseudomonadati > Pseudomonadota > Alphaproteobacteria > Sneathiellales > Sneathiellaceae > Sneathiella > Sneathiella sp. Next base: position 22,471 of record NZ_JBALWD010000008.1, read on the forward strand.
GCTGATCCGAGCGCGCCCAGTGCGGCTATTAGGGCGATAACTAACGCGTTTTTATACAAAAAATCCAAGCTCAGCCCACTTCCAAATGACGACTAGATCCTACAATACATATTTAAGGGCTAAAAAACTGCCTATCAAGAGAACAAAAAATGCGATCGTAAGGAGTCCCAAATATTTTTCGATAAAATCGCGGATCGGATCGCCAAATTTCCAAAGCAATCCTGCGACCAAAAAGAACCTTAGTGATCGTGACGTGACAGATGCAATGATAAAAACGGCTAAGTTTAAATGAGTCACACCGCTGGCAATTGTAATGACCTTATATGGAAATGGTGTAAGGCCGAAAAAAGCGACAATCCACCCTCCCCACTCATTATAAGCATCTTTAAACCGGTCAAATTTATCTGCATATCCATAAAATTCAATTATTGGTGCGCCGATCCAATCAAAAAATACAGCTCCGATTAGATATCCAAATAAGCCGCCAAGAACCGAAAAAATACTACAAATAAAGGCAATACGCCAAGCTTGAGCCCGATTTGCAAGAACCATGGGGATTAACAGAACATCTGGCGGAATAGGAAAAACGGAACTTTCAATAAACGAAATTCCGCCTAGAAACCATTTTGCACGTGGCTTCGCCGCTAAACTCATTGTGAAATCATATAATCGTCGCAACATGAGAGGTGCCAAAGCCTGTTCAACAGTTAAAACATAGATAAACTTTCTAGCTGTTTTCGACGCCAGCAACAATCATTATCCTATTATTTATAAAGTTGGCATCGACGACGATATGGTCTATTGACCCATGGCAATACATCGCTATAGTGCGGCTGTTTCCACACGGGCCCCTGTGGCGGAATTGGTAGACGCGACAGATTCAAAATCTGTTGTCCTTAGGGCGTGCCTGTTCGAGTCAGGCCAGGGGCACCATCTTTTACAAGGCTATATCTAAGTATAGCCTTGTAATTATACCAATAATTTTCATCATTTATTAACCGTATCCTAACTTCTCCTGCTTAAAATTCTTACCAACGCCAATTAGAATAGTTTGTAGAAGAAGGAATATTATGCCTGTTCTGATGATATCAGCCGGCGGGTTGGTTTTACTTGCAGCAATCTGGGATTTGTTTTCCCGGCGCATTCCAAACCTGTTACCCCTCATTATTGCTGCTCTGTATTTTGTTCAATGCATTTACACTTCCGCATGGGCTGATGTGCCCTGGCACCTTTTGACCGGTGCCGGTGTGCTCGTTGTGGGAATCGTTATTTTTTCTCTAGGCTGGCTCGGAGGAGGAGATGTCAAATTGCTCGCTGCTCTGGCGCTATGGGCGGGCCCTGACTACCTCATTTTGCTCCTTCTGATTACTGGAATTGGCGGTGGGGTGTTAGCAGTTGCGTATGTTCTACCCGCAATTCTTGCTAAAAATCCGGCTGTATCTAGCAGTATTGATTGGTTGTTCATTCGGATACTAAAACGGCCTGCTCCGATGTTGATGGCATCTAGTTCGCAAGGGCTGCAATTACCCTATGGTGTTGCGATCGCTGCTGCTGGGTTCGCAGTATTCTACCAAATTTCAGGTGGGTCTTAGGAGCGCCCGTCAAGCGGCGCGAGCGAGCCAAATTCCGAATATAATACATGCAGCACCCGCAATATATCTTAGGCTTAGTGGCTCTTTTAAAAAGATGTAGCTCATCAACGGAACAATGACAAAGCTCAGGCCCATAAATAGATACGCCTTGTTCAGCGGAAAATGCTTTAAAATATAAACCCATAAGATGGTAGCGATAGCGTATAGTACCAGCGCCACAATAAAATAACCATTCATGGATAATTTCAGTACAGAACTCACATTCAAAGCTGCAATGTCTTTACTTGAAAGCTTGAACAGAATCTGTCCGGCAGACAGAATAAACGGCATAATTAGAATAAGCGCGTCTTTGGTTATATCCAATCTGCTTCTCCGACATAGTGACCGGTCTGATTCTTAAACCGGTTCATTACTTGCCCCTTGAGGAAATGTAGACATCTGGGCAGCATCGATTGAAGCGGGACCGGCAATGGAAAGGTAAGCAATGCGTTTCCTTTCACGCCTGCTTCGCGTTACTGAATCCAAAATAAATCCGCAGGCAAGAAACAAGAACGACAAAAGCATTGCAGCACTAGAAAGCACAGCTGTAGGCAATCGTGGGACGAGTCCCGTATCCAGATAAGTAATTGCCACTGGAAAAGACAATATAAGGGATGTGGCCGAGAATATGAGGAACAACCATCCGAAGAAAGTCATCGGCCTCTCGTCTTTTATCAATTTCACAATCAATTTCGAGATCTTCAGGCCGTCTGAGATTGTGTTCAACTTACTATCGGAGCCATCAGGGCGTTCGAGATAAATACTGGGTATTTCCGCTACCGGCATATTCAACTCAAGTGCATGAATTGTAAGCTCCGTTTCTATTTCAAAACCTTCAGACAGAATTGGAAATGATTTTACAAACCTTCTTGAGAAAACCCGATATCCCGTCAGGATATCATCGAACCTTCGCCCAAAAACGCCAGCAACTAGTGCTGTAAACATTTTATTGCCCAGCACGTGACCTTTTCTATACGCCGCGTCTACCGACGCTTCGCGTTTTCCGCAAACCATATCAAGGCGCTGTTCTAAAAGGTGTGAAACAAGTTTAGGTGCGACGGCAGCTTCATAGGTAGCGTCTCCATCAACCATAACGTATATATCAGCTTCGATATCTGAAAACAGCCTGCGAACGGCATTGCCTTTTCCCGGCATGGACTCGTATATAACCTCGGCGCCTGCAGCGCGGGCTCTATCGCCGGTTTGATCGGTTGAAACATTATCGCAGACGACGATACGCGCTTGAGGCAGTGCTTTCTTAAAATCTTCAACTACCGTTGCAATGGTTTGCTCTTCGTTAAAGCACGGTATCATCACCGCAATCGACGGTGTTGTTATGCCATCAGCTGCCATTCGCGGCAAACTTGTCTTGATGATAGGTTCACTTTGGTTCACTGGTTTTCGGCCTTATATTTGAACAATCGCCAGGGCTTTGGTACGCTCACCGATAACAATTCATGCGGCAAGTTTCCGGATAACAATTGATTGTAGAATGCAGGAGTTTCCTCCGATTCTTGATAGTACCAACGTTCGGCAGCATTGGGGCATATCAATATATAGTCAATATCATACTTTAGCAGCAACGTTTCACTTGTCTCAAAGTCGTCCGCTGCAAGTAGAGAGTGGGAGTCAAAAATCACATCGCCATTCCTATGGTAAGGCACGGCTAAAAATTTATGCGGTGTGCGGTATATGAGTTCTGGCCCACGATCGATATTGTTAGCGAACTTTAGGTTTTTTCGGCCAGCGATGAAATTTTCGCCAGATAAGAATTCAGTGATTTCAAAGATATCGCATTTCTCATCTTCACTGGCGACGGCCGCTTCGGCTTCCTTAGATTCAAATGTTTTCGTAATATTTCCCGCAAGTATCGCTAAGCAAAATGGTCCGACGATAAAGACCCCCCTCACGAATATTCCGCTGATACCTTTTTTCCATCCAGCGAATTTTTCATTCACCCAGGCAATAAGATCTTCGATTAGTGGGCCTGCAGCAAAGACAGCTGCCACTGTAAGATAAAGACTTGCGCGTATGTGGGCCAAAGCTAGGGCGCCTGTAAATATCAAAAGCAACGTTATCCATACCCAAATTTGTCGACGTTCTGACGGCACTCGGCCAAAAAGCACGAGGCCGCCATAAACAACTCCGACCATTGGTAGTAAGCAGTAAAGCACAACCAGCTTGCTGCTGACGATTAAGGGGGTCATTTCGGCGACTTTGTCATGCCAAATAGGGTTAATACGTGGATCGGCTTCTGCCATGGGCCCAACGAAAAGATCTGGTAAGAATATTGCTATGCCTAAAAAACAAACAGCTCCAAATGTAGCCGTTCCCACGAAACGTCTTAGCCATTGATCCATGTTGTCTAGGAATTTCGCGCATATTGTCCAGAACATAACAGGGCAGGCAACGAGAAATATCTGTGCGATTGTCAGACGATCATATCGATCAACCAAAAACTCAGAAAATGGTGTGTCGATTATCAAGCCAATACCGCATGCGCTTAAAACTCCGATTGCGAAATTCCGGTTGGCCACTCGCCACGGTTTTCCCCACAACATCCAACATATGCCCAAGCCGACAGTCAAGGGTACATAAACGATCAAAAACTCCAAACTGATCCATATGCCTAACCCTGTCAGACCGCCTGCCAGCAAGGCAAGTTTCGCGGAATTAGTAGGATTGCTGGCGCGGACCAAGCAACCAAGTACCCCGGCCATAAGTGCTGCGAGAACCGCATGATGATCTATTCTGCCGATCCCCAGATAGCTTTGAAATGCAGGTTGAGCAGCAATAAGCAAAGCGACAAGTAAAAAATTTTGTGTCTGCATCAAAGGTATTAAAGCCCAAAGGACCAGACCGATGAGTAACAATGACATCAGTGCAGGCAGGATAATTCCAGCCAACTCAAATGCGTCTCTATCGCTCATAAAAGGCCGGATAGGCGCTGCGAGAGACATAATTAAAACATCCATGGGCCGCGTCCAGTGAATGTCGGCGCCGCCTTCAGCACCTGCTCGTTCTATTTTGTTGTCATACCAATTTCCAGTTTCCGCTAGAATATTGACGCGTTCCAATCGCATATAGGAATCTGGACCATTGGGCTCAAAATTGCGCGCGCTATCGCCCATTTGTACTGGCAGTACAATAAAACACACAAGCCAAAGTGCAATGACGAGGAAAATTCGCTCTAGGGTCAACATCCATCTCCGGGTTTTCGCAAGTAATGCGAGATTTAGATGTTAAATTAGCTGAAATTCCTTAACAAAAATAAACCGGATAGCGGAATGATAGGTAAATTATTAACCTTAAGCTACTTTAGGTGCCGCAGGAGGACATTCAATTCACTCCTATTAATCAAGGCGGACAGAAACAGTCCCCAAACCAGCGAAGTCCGCAACTACTAGATCACCCGTTTTCCCAGTCACAACTTTCGTCGTCAATCCGGTAGAAACCCAATCGCCTGCTTTCAAATACAAATCACGAGAAATCAGATGGTTGCATACCCAACATAGGATATTGAGCGGCCCACCTATGACATTTCCACCATTGCCTTCAGCGACAATATCCCCATTTATCGATAATCGCGTGGAATGGGATTGTAAGTCTAACCCCTGCCAATCTTCCTGCAGGGTTCCTGGAATAAATGCATGATTGGCACTACCATCGGCGATCGTCCAGCCAATCCCAACATCAAAATGTCGATCAAAACGAGAATCAACTATTTCGATGGCCCCGGCCACACCTGCAACTGCCGCACTAACATCGGAAACAGAATACTCATGCTCCTTTGGCCGCAAATCACGCGCCATCAAAAAAGCAAATTCTGGTTCCAGTACGCGCATGGCATTTGTCGGCGTCTTAACGGTTTCACCAGAAACACGTAAGCAAGGCTCAAATATCGGGCCCGCTATGGGTTCTTCAATTTTCAGGGCTTCTTGCCCAGCTTTCGATGTTGCCCCAACTTTCCAACCTCGAATGGGCCAGCCAATCTGTGCAATATATTCGGCCTGCAGATCGTAACTATCCTCAATGCTAAGAGGTATGGAGGAAACATCTAAGTCAACATGTTCTCCCTGTTTTTTCGCACTTGCGAGCTGTTCGACGATCGATTGATGATCCATAATATTTCCGTCTAACGTAATTTTTATTAGGTTACTTAATCATGACTAGCAACCGTCTTCAATGGCCAATTCAAGAGCAACAGACTTTATCTTCTTTAATAAAAGGGCACGGGATATCGCCGAACGACCATAAAACGCAGTAATCTCCACACAACGGTTTTAAGAGGATTTCGCATTTCTTAAAATCATAGGAAAATTGACACTCATCAGTTGGCCTTTTTCCCATTGATGTCGAACAACGGAAAATAGCGTCAGTCCGAGAAAGCCAATCAGCGCAGGAATAAGTTCGATATCAACGACAGATAGCCAAGCACCTAATCCAGTAATATCAAATAAAAAGACAAGGATCAGCGTAAAGCAACACTACTGCCGATAAGCCCTATCGTCAAAAATACCTTATTCTTCGCTCTCGTTCGATTTTCGCACATTACTAGGAATATGGTTGATTGTGAGCCGTTCTGCAGAGACCAGGCCTTCATCCGTGGTCGTCACCGAGCGTACTTCTTGACCATCACTGGCCAAAGCTTCATCTACTTTTTCGCAGATTTCTGACAGCGTGAATGGTTTTGCTAGAACGTCATGAATGAGCGTGTCTAAGTTATGCGCGCGTTGCCGCTCAGCTGCAAATCCTGTCATCATCAAAATCTTCAATTTGGGATTTTCTTTCGTGACTTTTAGCGCCAACGCAATACCGTCCATAATGGGCATCATAATATCGGTCAAGAGCAGGTCATAGTTTGGGTCTTTAGCCAACATATCAAGCGCGACTGCGCCATCTTCCGCAACGCTTACTTCATGACCGTGATGAGTTAGCGCCCGGCTCACAAATTCCCGAAGAGCGGCTTCATCTTCTGCAACTAGTATGCGCGCCATCTCATTACCTCACTCAATTCTGAACGATGTAACCAATGTATGGGAGTTCTCGATAATAATGCGCATAATCCAGTCCATAGCCGATAACAAACAAGTCTGGACAGTCAAAGCCCACGAAATCGGCTTCAAAGTCGTTCACTCTCTTCCCCTTTTTGTCGAGCATCAGACAGGTTTTCACTGTTTCTGCACCGCGAGACAAGAGATCATTCTTAGCAAAATCCATCGTTCGACCAGATTCAAGGATATCGTCAATCAGTAACACTTTGCGACCTTTAACGGTATCCACAATGTCACGCGTGATAACAACTGTTCCGCTACTGATTGTTTTATCCCCATATGAGGAAAGCGCCATAAAGTCGATTTGAGGTTGTACTCCCGCATGGTGCAGAGAACGTATGAGATCTGCTGCAAATACGAAACTACCTTTCAATACGGCGATGACAAGTATGTCGTGTCCCAAATCATTCGCGATTTCTTCCGCTAGATCTTCATTGCGTTTTGCAATATCCGCGCTTGAAAATAAAATTTCAATTTGTGGCTTCGAATCTGCCATTCCAACTCCCATTTTCTTTCTATGCTAAAATACTGCGGCGTTCTGCACGTGATATCTCAGCTTTTTGCTATTTCCCAATCTCAATGAGATCAACTTTCACATTTTTTGCTTCTTCTGGTGGTTGGTTCATACTCGTTGAAAACTCTACTTGTCCCCAAGGTTGTACTTCTCGCTCTTCGACGGTGGTTGTCCAACTGTAAACATGCTGACCATCGGTATTAATAAGTGCGACACTTACACGAGGTAAGGGCTGCGTAATCTCCGTAATATTTTTAATTACGCCCGTCACCGTCAAGGTTGTGACACCATTTTGCAACACTGTTTTTGTTGTCAAATCATGGATTTCCAAACCAAGAGTATTCGTCGTTTCGACGTCTATTTTAAAAGACTGGTAGAGCGCAGCACTTCCCGGCCAGATCTGAACAACGTAATTGCGGCCATAAAATGCGATCACCCCAATCCCAATCAGCACTAATAAAAGGATCAGCCAACCAAGCCGTTTTCCTTTTTTACCAGAAGTAGCAGCACTGCTCATCGTCGCCTTGGAGGTTGTCATTTGCTCAATGCTCAACCCTTCCTGGCCACCTGCTGGCGCCATTTCGGCCATCGTTTTTTCTTCAGGTAAATCGGCCGTCACGGTCTTTGGCATATCACCAGGCGGAAACTCCCGCCACTTGTGCCCACATTTCGCGCATTTAACAGCACGGCCTTCCGAACCGATCGAAATCGGATCTATAGAATACCGTGTTGAACATGTTGAACAAGTTAAAATCATTGCTCAGAGTAATCAGCCTACTGTTTAAACTTTCTTTTTTATAGGCGTTTGCTTAGACATGCACAAGACTGGCTGATAAATCTATCTTAGTTTATCGTCATTTCAGCTATTTGCGGAGGATTCATTGGTCAGATTTGAAAATGTAGGCATGCGGTACGGCATGGGTCCGGAAGTTTTACGCGACATCAGTTTCCATTTGCGTCCCGGTTCTTTTCACTTTCTAACTGGCCCTACTGGTGCCGGGAAAAGCTCCCTTTTGAAATTACTGGCACTCTCTCATCGACCAAGCCGTGGTCTCGTAACTCTGTTCGATCGAGAAGTGTCAACGTTGGAGCGCGACGACTTGCCAGCCTTCCGGCGAAAAATTGGTGTCGTTTATCAAGAATTCAGGCTGTTGGATCATTTATCGGCGATTGATAATGTTGCGTTACCTTTAAAAATTGCCGGCGCCGTCGATAGCCAGATTTACCAACATGTGGCTGAATTACTCGATTGGGTTGGCTTGGGAAATCAAGTTGATGCCAAGCCGCCGACATTGTCAGGCGGTGAAAAGCAGCGGGTGGCCATCGCTCGTGCAATCATAAATCGCCCTCAGTTACTAATCGCCGACGAACCAACTGGAAGTATGGATGCTGAAATGGGCCTGCGCTTGATGCGGTTATTCCAAGAGCTCAATAAAATTGGGACGACAGTGGTCGTCGCCACCCATGATTTGGATATGATACAGAGATTCGGCAATCCAGTAATGTATTTAAAAGACGGTCTATTATCCTCTCGTAGTCCGGCCAATATCCCTGAACGTTTCGATGAGACTGGTGCATGATACAAATTTTTGGAAAGTCAGCCGAATTGCAGCTGGAAAAAGATGTTTCCAGTAGGTATTTGCCAATAGTGATCTCGGCAATGATTTTTCTGGCAGCACTTGCTATTGGTGGAATTTCGTCTTTAAGCGGAGCGATCAGCGATTGGTCTGAAACCCTCACCGAAAATCTGACAGCCGAGATCGCCTATGAAGCGGGGGCAGATCTGGATGGTAAAGTAGAGGCCGCCGTTAAGGTACTTTCTGGGACACCCGGAATTATATCTGTTCGTGCAATTGAATTGAACGAAACATTGAAACTTCTTGAACCCTTTCTTGGTAAAAGCGCGGCGATTGCGCAGCTCCCTGTCCCACGACTCATCGAAGTCATTGTCGAGGATGATAGCGCTCTGGATCTGCAGGCGCTCAATGATAAACTTTCCAAGGCTGTTCCCGGAGCCAAGCTTGATACGCACCGGCCATGGTTAGATAGAATGATTGTTCTGGGTCGATCCGTCCAGCTTCTCGGCTTTGCCGTCATGTTACTAATTGGTTTAGTTACTGTTATAATTGTTATATTTGCAGTCCGCACAGGCCTGATAATGCATTCGGATGTCATACAAGTCTTACATCTTATTGGCGCACAAGATCGATATATAGCAGAGCAATTCCAGAATTATTTTTCTCGTCTTAGCTTTCTTGGCGCACTCCCCGGACTTATAACTGCCATTATTGTCATGTTTATCTTTAATTTTCTTGTCGGTTCGTTGGAAGCGTCTATGTTGCCGCCGTTGAGCCTCGGTATATTTGGCTTTGTATCTCTTGCCGTACTTCCGTTTCTGGTCGCTTTGTTGACCAGATACACCGTCAGGACCGTTGTTCTGAAATCTCTCAGCCGGATGATGTGAAATGCTCGTGTTATTGGATAGAGACGGGGTAATAAATGCGGATCGATCGGACTTCGTTAAATCTCCGAAAGAGTTAGTGTTTATTTCAGGCTCCTTAGAGGCCGTTTCGAAGCTGAACAATGCAGGCCATCTGGTAGCAATAGTCACAAATCAATCTTGCATCGGACGCGGTATTATCACCGAAGATCAGTTAACCGCCATCCATGACAAACTTCAAGATAGTTTGAGGCGTGCTGCGGCACATGTCGATGCTATTTTCGTCGCACCGGATGCCCCTTGGGCTGCGACGCAAATGCGAAAACCCGCTCCAGGCATGATATTGAAAGCAATGAATAAGTTTAATCAAACACCCGACCGAACGGTGTTAATAGGCGATAGTCCGGGTGATTTGGAAGCTGCGTTTGCAGCAGGCTGTCACAGAATCCTTGTACAGACCGGCAAAGGTCAACACACCCAACGGGCAGGTTTAGCGCCGCACCTTCTTCCCGTTTCCGTTGCGCGTGACCTTAAGCAAGCAGTAGGCTACGTGCTTGAGGAGAGGTTCTAGTTTTATGGGGTCGATATTTAAAAGTATGATTAAAGTGATCTTTTTTTGCGGTTGTTTTTGGATGGGTGGGTTTCTAACTTTCGTTCAAGACATTCAGCATACTGCCCCTGCTTCACCCCAAGAAACAAATGGAATTGTTATTTTGACCGGGACACCGGCCCGATTGAAAACAGGATTTGACTTGTTGAAGAAAACCCCAGGCGCTAGATTACTGGTCTCCGGCGTCAACGCAAAAGTAACGCGGGAGACGCTTAGGCAAGCAACAGGTCAAAGCAATAGTCTTATGGATTGTTGTGTCGATCTGGGCCGGATAGCACGCAATACAGAAGGTAATGCTGAAGAAACTGCATTATGGGTAAAAAACCACAATATAAACGAAGTACTGGTCGTCACCAGCGCTTACCACATGCCCCGCAGCCTGGTTGAACTTAGACGCAAAATGCCGGAAACAACTTTGATCGCCTACCCTGTTGAAAGTGCAACACTCAATATTGAGGCATGGTGGACGAATCTGCATACTTTTGTCGTCGTTGGCGGGGAATTTAACAAATATATTTTCAGTCTGATGCGGTCTCGTTTGGAAATGGTAAACAATGAAGAGGTTCGCAGTTGACCCAAATTAGATCAATCAGCTTTTTCATCTGCTTTTTCGCCTGGTCGGTGATCATGAATTTGGCGTTTCTGCCCATGCTTGCCTTTGATAAAATTTGGATCGTTCGCGGCCAAACCATATGGACGAACGGCATCATTTTTCTGCTGCGGACTATTTGCGGACTCAGATTAGAAATACGTGGACAAGAAAACTTACCCGACGGCGCGGCGGTGGTGGCCTGCAAGCACCAATCGGCCTTCGAAACCATGATCTTTCATCGCATTACCCGTGACCCTGCGGTTATCCTAAAAAAGGAACTGCTCAATATCCCGGTATATGGATGGTACTGCCGTAAAACTAAAATGATCGCCGTTGACCGAAAAGGGCAAGCGGCAGCACTAAAGAGCATGCTGGCTCAGGCCCAAGTGGCGTTAGATGATAATCGCCCGATTATTATTTTCCCAGAAGGAACTCGATCTGCGGTTGATAGTGATTTACCTTTTCAGCCCGGAATTGCGGCGCTCTATTCAAAACTCAAGCAACCTGTGACGCCTGTTGCCTTAAACACCGGATTGTTCTGGCCCCGGAAAAGCTTCCTCTGTCGCCCCGGCAAAATGGTGATTGAATTTCTCCCTCCCATTGAAGCTGGGCTGGATCGCAGAGTTTTTATGGCAGAGCTTAAAACCCGGATCGAAACCAAGACCAAGGAACTGGTCGAGGAAGGCAGAGCACAATATCTGGCGAAATAGCCGGTTAACGAACATTAAATTTTGCGGATGTAGTGTTTAAGACTATATTTATGAGATCCGGCCCCACTCAACTCGATAGGTGTCTTAATGTCGTCTGTTGCGCCCATTTCCCAGCAAATATGGGATATGAAATACCGGCACAAATCTGCCGATGGTAAATCCAAGGAAAAGTCCATCGAGGATACATGGTCCCGTGTGGCCAAAGCACTGGCAGCGCCGGAAACAAACAAAGCAAAATGGGAAAAGAGATTTTATAACCTTCTCAAGGACTACAAGTTCTTGCCAGCTGGGCGTATCCTGTCCGGCGCCGGAACGAAGCGAAAAGTCACCTTGTTTAATTGCTTCGTTATGGGAAATATCCCCGACGATATGTCGTCGATATTCGACAACCTGAAAGAAGCGGCCCTCACCATGCAACAAGGGGGCGGGATCGGATATAATTTTTCCACCCTGCGCCCGAAAGGTGCCCCCGTTCATGGCATGGGATCTGATGCTTCCGGGCCCTTGAGCTTCATGGATGTCTGGGACAGCATGTGCCGAACCATCATGAGTGCAGGATCACGTCGTGGCGCCATGATGGCGACAATGCGCTGTGATCATCCGGATATCCTGGATTTCATTAAGGCAAAACAGGATCCGGGACGGCTTCGAATGTTCAATTTATCGGTACTGGTCACCGATGCGTTTATGGACGCCGTTAAAAAAGACGAAGCTTGGGAGCTTTCGTTTGACGGAACCCATTACCAGACATTACAGGCTCGCGAATTGTGGGATGAAATTATGCGCGCAACCTATGCTTTCGCGGAACCCGGCGTTATTTTCATCGACCGAATTAATGATCGCAATAATCTGCACTATTGCGAAACCATCACCAGCACCAACCCCTGCGGCGAGCAACCGTTACCCCCGTATGGCGCCTGTCTGCTCGGATCCGTCAATCTGACAAGAATGATCACAGACCCATTCGAGAATACCGCGAAGATCAACAGTGAATTGCTAGATCAAGTGGTTCGGGACGCTATTCGCCTCATGGATAATGTGGTCGATGTGTCGGGATATCCGTTGCCTGAACAGGCCCATGAAGCCACATCGAAACGACGGATCGGTCTCGGCATAACCGGCCTCGCTGACGCTCTGATCATGTGCGGTGTAAAATACGGTTCGGATGCGGCTGTTGAGACGTCGCGAGAATGGATGGCCCAAATCCAAAGATCCGCCTATCTGTCCTCATCAGACATCGCTGCTGAAAAAGGTTCGTTCCCGCTATATGAGGAAAAACCATATTTGGCCGGGCAATCCATACAGGATCTCGACGAAGACATCCGCGCCGCCATCCAGAAAAACGGAATACGGAATGCATTGGTAACTTCTGTTGCCCCCACGGGAACTATTTCTCTCCTTGCTGATAATATTTCCAGTGGCCTGGAACCCGTATTCAGCTTTTCCTACACACGAAACGTCCTGATGCCCGATGGCAGCCGCAAAGCAGAGGAAGTCACCGACTATGCCCTCCGCTTGTTCCGACGCCTCAAAGGAAATGAAGCGCCCCTGCCGGATTACTTTGTCGACGCTCAAACGCTCACACCACCAGAGCATGTTCGCATGCAGGCGGTGGTTCAGGAATATATCGACAGTTCCATAAGTAAGACCATCAATTGTCCGGAAGATATTTCCTTCAAGAATTTCAAGAATATCTACATGCAGGCTTATGATATGGGATGCAAGGGATGTACAACCTATCGACCCAATGACGTGACCGGCGCTGTCCTTGAAATCACACCCGAGAAATCTGACGACCCACAAGAATCCTTACCATTGAATGAGCCTTTCTCAAAACCTGAAGATAGTTTCGAGGCAGGCGGTATTGTCTATATGACCAAACCGCTTGATCGGCCTGGCACATTACCGGGACAAACTTACAAACTTCGCTGGCCGGAAAGCAATCACGCCATCTATATAACGCTGAACGATATCATTCAGGATGGCCGACGCCGCCCGTTCGAGATTTTTATCAATTCGAAAAATGTCGAGCATTTCGCCTGGACGGTTGCACTAACCAGAATGATTTCAGCTGTTTTCCGGCGGGGCGGTGATGTGAGCTTTGTCGTTGAGGAATTGAAAGCCGTTTTCGATCCACGGGGCGGCGCTTGGGTTAAAGGAAAATACGTACCATCGTTATTGGCCGCCATTGGTGGAATGATCGAAACACATATGATCCAAATTGGATTTTTGCCAAACCCCAAAGCGTCCGATAGTGAGCCAGAACCCGTTTCGAAAGCCGTTTCCTCCGGTGAAGATCTTGCTCGAAACAGCCTTCTCCGTCAATGCCCACAATGCGGTGATGCAAGTCTTATAAAATCGGAAGGATGCGATACTTGTACGTCCTGCGGATACTCTAAATGCGGTTGAGGGTTTTGTGAGGGTGATGAATAGTGACAATGGATCGAACAGTTTCCTGAGTGGCGGCAATAAGATCTTTTAATGGCAAAGACTTCGGCTCCACCAGTATTTGCATGGCGACACCGCGTAGCAGCCCGACAATTAATACCGCCGTTGTTAGAATGTCCAACGTGGCTTTAAACTCGCCTTTTTCTTTCCCACTCTCAACAAAAGAACTTATCCTGCCGCGGAAAACCTCATTCACATGAGCTATTTCGTCTGTTATCTCAGGTAGAGATCCCATTCCCTCTCCCATAAGGACATAGAGCGCCCGAATTCTGGTTCCCCTTAAGGCCACATCTTCAAGATAAGCGGCCACAAAACCAGATAATTGCTCGGCCACCGGAACAGCCTCTGAATTATTATTGGGCTGGTCAATATTCCCGCTCGTCTCAAACCGATTGAGGATAAGCGCGAGCACAGCCCGTAATACTCGCTCTTTACTTCCAAAACGATTACTCACCAGTGTCCCGGTATAACCCGCTTTTAAACCAATTTGAATTAACGTCGTGCGTTGATATCCATGCTCCGCGAACAGCAACATGGCGGCCTGGATAATTCGTTGATCGGAGTCTTTTCGTCGATCTACGTTTTTTCGTGGAATTGGCGCGAGTGCTGTTTTTTCCATATTTTTTACCAATAATATCAATTAGATAAGGATACTCTAAAAAAGTTGTTGGTCAACAACAATTTTAATGTTATTCGTTAAGAAAACAAGAAGGGCCGATTTCATGGTTAAAGTTCATAAACAAGACGCAGCGTGCGGCGCCGAAATCCGTGGTGCGGACCTCTCGTCGCCACTCACGACCGAGGATCTTCGGATCATTCGCAATGCCTGGATGGAACATCATGTCCTTGTTTTTCCAGACCAAAAACTGGATAACGATGATCTCGTGAGATTTGCCGAATATCTGGGACCAATCGGAGACGATCCTTTTATCGAGCCTATCCCGGGGCATGATCGTATTGCAGCGATCCATCGCAAGGCCGACGAAAAGGGCCGCATATTTGCGGACAACTGGCATTCTGATTGGAGCTTTATGCCCGTTCCGCCAGCCGGCACCTTTCTATATGGCGTTGTCATTCCCCCCTCTGGTGGCGACACTTATTTCTCTAATCAGCATCTTGCCTATGAAAGTATGCAGCCTGAGATGAAAGAAAAGTATGAGAAGCTCACATCTATTCATTCTGCTAAATCGGCATATTCCCGGGATGGGGTCTATGCAAAACATAAGTTTGATGGCGCGATGAACATTACCGTTTCCGACGAAGCCAATAAAATTCAGCACCATCCTCTTGTTCGCGACCACCCTGAAAGTGGTAAACAAGGAATATTTGGTGGCAGTTATGTGGTCGATTTTGATGGACTTGAAGAGACCCGTGCGCGTGAAATAATCGAAGAGCTTGTTAATTGGCAAGACAGAGATGAATTCGTCTACCAGCATAAATGGAAACCCAATATGCTGGTACTTTGGGACAATCGTTCTGTTCTTCATCGGGCATCGGGCGGCTTTGAGGGATATGAGCGGCGTTTACATCGCCTGACAATTGCTGATAGCGCTGATTTTTACTAGCCCGAGAATTTTACACGAAAGCACTCTTTCCTCGGATGCTAACGCTAGCACGCGCGTCAATCCATTCTGTCGATCAACGCCATTATCTTATGCAAGGGACCATCAGCTATACCAAAATCATCCAGATGCTCTAGAGTACTGGCAAGATAATCACGATTAGGGCCGCCGCGGCCATGGGCCTCTGCGATGATACGGGCCGCATCCTCGATGGCCGGTTTGCCGCAATATTGCTCATGCGCCGGATCAGCGACAAACGTCAACGCCGGAACCATTTCATCCGTTGAACCAATTTTAATGCGCACCATTTTCGGAACATAAACACTTGTCACCATCTCCCGGCGATAGAGATAATCAATAACCGGTTCTCGAATGGCAGCCGAACATAGAATGCCCTTTCCTCTACAGGACCCACCCTTATCCAACCCAAGGACAAGGCCCGGTTTTTTCCGAGTACCCCGATGTACGACGGAAGATACACAGAAAGCCCGATGATAGCCAAACAGCTGCGCATCTTTCACGCCTAAATGCTCGAATCCCGGTCGCCACATGAGGGAGCCATATCCGAAAATCCATAAATCTTCGTTCGCAGGAAGATCTGGCAAAGGAAAGTCCACAGGCGGTAAGTCCGGCTCAAGCACAAGATCATAGGAACGGCTCATGTAGATTTCTCTTTCGTCGTTTTAAAATTCACCAGAGCTACACCGACGACAGCAACGGCCATCCCCAAAAGGGACAGCGGGCCCAATGTTTCATCAAACAAAAAGTAAGCGACAATCGCCGTGCAAGGCGGCGTAAGATAAAAAAGACTAGATACGTTCGCGGCGGCACCGGTACGAAGAAGCATATAAAGTAATGTCACCGCGCCAAAAGACAGAACAATCACCAACCAGCCCATTGCAAAAACCAGCTCTCCATGCCAGATAATATCGCCCTCTTCAAAAATCAGGGACAGGGCGTAAAAATATAAACCTGCAGCAATAAATTGGATGAAATTTCCACTTTTCAGGTTCATCTGTGCACAGAATTTTTTCTGGTAAAGAGTGCCTAATGCAATACTGAAGAGAGCAATAAACGACAGACCCATGCCAAAAGTAGTTCCCTGTCCAAGGCTCAGTTTATTGAAAACGACCAAAAAGACACCGGCCAGGCCTAACAGCAGACCAGCCCATTGTCGGCCGGACACCACCTCACCTAACAATACACCGGCTAAGGCCGCCACGATCAGCGGCTGGATACCGACAATAAGCGAGGAAATACCCGCCGGGACACCTTGATCGATAGATAAAAACACGAAGCCGAGATAACCGCCATGCATCAACAAACCGCTCACGGAAATATGGCCAAAATCCTGCCATCGATTAGGCCAGATGGTTTTTGTGAATAAAATTACGGGTAGCATTATCAAAAAACAAATGCCGAACCGCGTCGCCAGAAAAGTCAATGGCTCCACATAGGGAAGCCCTAGTTTCGCGCCAATAAACCCTGTACTCCATAAAAACACGAAAACAATCGGCATGGCCAACAAAAACGGCGTCTCTGGCGATGTGGCAGCGGGGTTTTTCATGAAACTTTTCTGGGCAGGGTTGCGGAAAATTCAGTGACAGTTCTCGCCCATTCTATATAGAGTGCAGGGCAACTTCACAAGCAGTCAACGTAGGAAACCCGATGCGTGTTCTCTATTCAGGAATTATTGCTCTCCTTCTTGTCATCGGAGGCTATGTATTTTGGTGGTTTCACGTGGCCGAGACCATGATCAATCTTGCAGAAAACTGGAAACAACAGCGGATTGCAGAAGGATATGAAATCAACCACAAACCGTTTGTGACCAGTGGGTTCCCCTATCGCGTCCGAATTACCGCCGACGCATTATCGTTGTCCAATCCGACACATTATCAAAAGCCTGATATTGATATTGACTCCCTATGGGCTGTCGCCCAGCCCTGGCAGGTCAACCATATTATCTTTGGTATAGACGGTAACATGGTCGGCACCTGGTTTGAGGGAGAAGAACGCCGTAATCTCGATCTCCTGGCTGAAACAACACTCGGCAGTGCGACCTTCAACCTTCAGGGCCGAATGCAAACTCTGGCGCTTGATATTACAGATGTCATTGCAACGCCGTCATGGCGCCCGCCACTGACGGCTGATCGCCTGCAGATACATGGCCGGCCCGCGCCCGCAGCAAATGAAGACACCGTCGAGACCGGCCAGCAAATAGCTGTACGAATAGACGGAATGATTGTTGAAGGAATGGATGACTTTCCGCTTGGAAAATCCATCAAACAAGTTGCCATATCATCAATCCTCGAAGGTAAGATCGAAAAACTGCCGTCAGAAGCGTCCTTGACAAAGTGGCGCGAAGAGGGGGGATTTATTGATATCAAGGCCCTCGACATTCAATGGGGAAAAGGCGTTGTCCGCGGCAATGGCCGCGTAGCCTTGGACGATGCAGACCGCCCGACAGGCACTCTTCAAACCCAAATTTTAGGATACGAAAATATTCTGGAGGCGCTGACTACAACCGGGAAAATAGAACCCAATGCCGCACGCATGATCGGGTTCGCCTTGAGCCAGCTTTCAACAAAAGATGCGGATGGGCGGAGTTTCATCAAGATGCCGCTATCGGCGCAAGAGGGGGGCGTTTATTTGGGCCCGATATTTATCGCTCCTGTTTCACCCTTATTTTAGGAGGTGAGCAATGGTTATTTTCCTCGGATGGATTCCAGCCCTGATCTTTAGCGTGATAGCGGCACTGCACGCCGTCTGGGGGTTGGGGTACACGTGGCCCGAAAAAGATAGCCAATCTCTGGCCCGGCGTGTCGCCGGCTTTAAGAACATTCAGACAATGCCGTCGCAGGCCGCATGTTTTGTTGTTGCAGCGTTTTTGGTTTTCGCCGCGATTATCATCTTGATGGCGATTGGCCTTTTTACTCCCCTTTTGCCAATGGTCGTCTTAAAGGTAATGTTGGGAGGGCTGGCCGCCGGTTTCTGCATGAGGGGGATATTCAGTTTTATGCCTTTTTGGCGGCGGATGACACCCGAGCAACCATTCGCCCGGCTGGACAGGCGATATTATGGCCCGCTTTGCCTGTGTCTCTCGCTTATGGTCATCGGAATTATCGCCCAGATATAGAAATCCGCAGCCTAGTCTTCGTCCGGACCATGGACACGGCCAAAATCCGGTTCCGCCGTTTCCTGCCCGGCGTCAATAATCTGCCGTCTGATCGCCCGGGTTCGGGAGAAAATCTCGAACAAAGTATCGCCGTCTTCACGCCGAATGGCACGTTGCAAAGCGGTCAGGTCTTCTGAGAACCGGCCGAGCATTTCAAGTACAGCATCCTTGTTATGTAAAAACACGTCACGCCACATAGTCGGGTCCGACGCCGCAATACGGGTGAAATCCCGAAAACCACCCGCCGAGTATTTAATCACTTCCGACTGGGTCACATCCTCAAGGTCATCAGCAGTGCCGACAATGTTATAAGCAATCAAATGCGGAATATGGGATGTAATTGCCAAGACCAGATCATGATGGGCGGGATCCATGGTCTCGACTTTGCTGCCCATGGCCGTCCAGAAAGCCGATAGTTTTTCTACACCCTCAATTGTTGACTTTTGCGTCGGGGTTATAATAAACCACCGCCCGATAAACAATTCGGCAAAGCCAGCTGCCGGTCCGGATTTTTCCGTACCTGCCACTGGATGGCCTGGTATGAAGTCGACATAGTCCGGTAAATGTGGCGCCACTGCTTTCACCACTGCTTCTTTCACGGAACCCACATCTGTTAGAATGGTTCCGGCTTCCAGCGCCGGCGCGATGGTTGCCGCCAACGTGCTATAGGTCCCGATCGGCGTGCAGAGAATAACCAGGTCCGCGCCTTTGACGGCCTCAGCCGGATTCTCAAAAGCCGCATCGACGATGCCCAGTTCCAGCGCAATACGCCGCGTATCCGCTGTTCGGGCAGCACAGACGATTTCGTCTGCCAAGCCATGGGATCGTACGGATCGTGCAATTGACGAGCCGATAAGTCCGATTCCGATCAACGCCAGTTTCTTGAATTTTACGTCCGTCATGTTAAGTATCCAAAAAAGTCCGAAGGGCGTCCATGACCGCATGATTTTCATCATCCGTCCCGATGCTCATCCGGAGGCAGTGCGGCAAACCATATCCGCCAACAGCCCGTAACAGGAGGCCTTGTCCGCTCAGATATTTTTCTGCATCTTCTGCAGATTTCCCGCAATTGGCAAAATCAATCAGCAGAAAGTTCCCAACGCTAGGCGTTATTTCTAGGCCCATACCGCGGAAACTCTGCGTCAGAATTGGCAGCCATTTGTCGTTATGCTCGCGGGCCTTTTCCACATGTCCCTGATCACGGACCGCGGCAACAGCTGCTGCTTGAGCCAGAGCATTGGTATTGAACGGTCCGCGGATACGGTGCAGAACATCAGCAACTTCCAGTGGGCAATACCCCCAGCCAATACGCAATGCAGATAATCCATAAATCTTTGAAAAGGTTCGTGTCATAACGACATTGTCATGACTCTCTACCATTTCCGTGCCTGATTGATAGTCATCGCGAACAACATATTCCGCGTACGCCGCATCGAGCACCAACAAAACATTATCACGCAAGCCAGCCCGCAATCGCTCAACCTCGGAGATCGGCAAATAAGTTCCCGTTGGATTGTTCGGATTGGCCAAAAAAAGAATTTTAGTGTGATCCGTTACCGCTGCTAATAGCGTATCCACATCAGCCGTCCGGTTAGTCTCTGCCGCCGCAACTGGTGTCCCGCCTACCGCATGCGTTGATATGGGGTACATGAGGAAACCATGTTCAGGATACAAGACCTCATCACCCACGCCGACATATGCCGAAATCAATAGTGAAATGATCTCATCTGACCCGTTACCGCAGATAATGCGTTCGGCATCCAATCCATAAACATCAGCAATGGCTGACGCCAATTCCGATGCGCCACCATCCGGGTACCGATGCATGTCTTGCACAATAGTTTCAATTGCTTCAATTGCCTTTGGGCTGGGCCCAAGTGGAGATTCATTGGAAGACAATTTGGCGACTTTTTGACCATCCGCGGCTGAGGATTTACCACCTACATAGGGGTTGATATTCAGGATGCCGGGTTGTGGGACCGGGGTAGACATATGGTTATTTCCAAGTGTTGACGAATAGGATTAGGATCTCATAGGAACCGCATAAGCGCCGAGAATGACGATTTTGATAACATTATCACCCAGCAATTCGTGAAGAGCCGTCAGGCGCGGATCTCCGTCAGAAACGAAGTCCGGTATTTCAAGAAGATGCAGCCAGTCGCCCTCTTCAATTACAGGCGAGCGTGAATCTGCGCAAAATCCGTTCAAGCCTGTCGTTTCAAGATGTTCGTTCAGGCGCGCACGGCTTACTTCACCGCTTGTCACGGCAACGACCAGTGAAATGTCATCCCCAGATGGTTCAGGTTCGGCTTGCCCAATAACCAACGAATTTAAATCTTCAAATTCGCCCGACGGATTGTTCAGAAAGGGTAGCGCCGCCAGAATTTTCGGCACGTCATCACCACCTTGCGCCAGATGCTCCCACCAGGTATCGCGCTCCCGGCTGAGCCACGGAAGGACTCCCAAAGCCGCCGGATTTTCTGAAACTTCCCGCAGAACCACGGACGGCAGCTGATGCAATGTCATGGGCGTCGCGGAGCCAAAATGAAAGCGCGCCAGATCCCAGTATCCAACTGATTTATCCGGCGCGGTAATTGAAACGGTATAGGGTTTCTGTAAGCCGCCAACTGCGGCAATCAATTCTCGCCATATGGCCGCAATGACGGTGTCCGGAAGTTTGCTGGAATGTTTGTTCAGAATATTTCTCAGGACTGAAGCTTCGCGACCCGGCCGGAAGGCAAGCGCCTTGCCGTCATCCTGTTTTGCCGCGGCGATATCACCAACAATTGCGATGCGCTTTTCGAGCACAGATAACAATTCCGCATCCAGACGGTCAATCTCCGCTCTTAGTTCTTTTAGTTTTGTATTTGTCATCGACACAATGCTAATCCAAATAAACAGCCAAAATTTCCCAAATTGGACCACAAAAGCCCCACAATTGGCAAAGAATATATTGACAGACCTTATCCCCCGGCTCTAGCTATCAGCAAAGTCCTATAAAACAAAGATTTTTCTAATCCCAAAGCGAGAAAAGAGCCGTTTAAGTGCCCCAACGTCCCGAAGATATTGAAATTCAGTCCGTCATATTGGGAAAAGATATGCCGTTACCGCTCGATTGCGGAACGTCGATCAGTAGTTTCAATATGGCCTATTGCACCTATGGGACGCTTAACGCGGAAAAATCAAATGCGATTCTTGTCTGCCACGCTCTAACCGGGGATCAGTTTGCGGCAAGCCGCCAACCTGTTACCAGAAAAAGCGGTTGGTGGGAGGCCATGATCGGAGCTGGCAAAGTTCTGGATACGGAAAAATATTTTATCGTATGTAGCAACGTTTTAGGCGGGTGCATGGGGACGACGGGCCCAAAGGATATTGATCCGAAAACCGGCGAACCCTATGGCCTGAAATTTCCCATTATTACCATTGGCGATATGGTGCGAGCGCAAGCGCGCCTTCAGGATTATCTTGAAATCGACAGTTGGTTCAGTGTTATCGGTGGCTCCATGGGTGGTATGCAAACCTTGCAATGGGCAAGTGCTTACCCAGAGCGATGCTTCAGCGCCATTCCGATTGCCTGCGCGCCGCGTCATTCAGCGCAAAATATTGCGTTTCACGAAGTCGGACGACAAGCCGTGATGGCTGATCCCAATTGGCAGGGCGGCGATTATTACGCAAGTGATAATAAACCGACAGCCGGTTTGGCCGTCGCCCGTATGGCGGCCCACGTCACCTATTTGTCCGAAGCCGCACTGCATCGTAAGTTCGGCCGCAATTTGCAAGATCGGGACAACCTGACGTATGGATTTGATGCGGATTTCCAAGTCGAAAGCTATTTGCGGTATCAGGGAATCAACTTTGTTGATCGTTTTGATGCCAATTCCTACCTCTATATCACGCGGGCAATGGATTATTTTGATTTGGCGCAGGATCATGGCGGTTCATTGTCCAAGGCGTTCGACAATACAAAAACCCGGTTCTGTTCCGTCTCCTTTTCCAGTGATTGGCTGTTTCCGACATCAGAAAACCGCGATATTGTCCATGCCCTTATCGCCGCGGCTGCGAATGTCAGTTTTGTGGAAGTGGAAACCGATAAAGGCCATGATGCTTTTTTGCTGGAAACACCCGAGCTGTTTAAAACCGTTCAGGGATTTCTGAAATCCACTGCAAAAAGCCGGGGACTGACCACATGAACCAGCAACCAAAGTTCACACCCAAAAGAGATGTCCGTGTCGATTGGCAACTGATTGCAGATATGATTGAGCCGAAAAGCCGTGTTCTGGATGTCGGTTGCGATGATGGTCAGTTGTTGGCCCATCTTATGGACACAAAAGATGTGGACGGCCGCGGAATTGAACTCAGCCAACATGGGGTGAATATTTGCGTCGCCAACGGATTATCCGTTGTCCAGGGGAATGCCGATACAGATTTGGTCTACTATCCTGACGGCGGGTTTGATTATGCCATTCTCAGCCAAACCCTGCAGGCAACTTACCAGCCTCATGTGGTCCTGGAGCAATTGCTGCGGGTCGGACGGCGGGCCATTGTTTCCTTCCCAAATTTTGCCAATTGGCGCTGTCGCTACTATTTGGCGCTGAAAGGTCGCATGCCAATGACCAGCGCGCTTGATGTCCAGTGGTACGAAACACCGAATATTCATTTCTGTACTCTGCGGGACTTTACGGCACTCTGTGATGAAATGGGGCTGACCATCGAAAAATCCGTGATCGTCAATTCCACCGGGAAAGTCATGAAACAATCCCATACCGGACCCATCGCCAACTTGTTAGGCGCTGAGTGTATCTTTATGTTATCGCGAGACTAATTCATGAGATCTATTCAGAAGAAGGATTTTCGCGGCGGGTAATGACCGGACGAGCGGCCTGAACAATAACAGGGCGCCTTCGCTTTTTTCTTTCGGGTACTTCGGTCACAGCATACACCTGCTTCTCGGCTTCCATCAGGCGGACACCACTAAATCGGCTCCACCATTTCTCGCCCATCTTCTCAAAGGTTTGCGCTGCTTTTAAATTCAGGCGCAGCTTACTCGGCAGCATATAAAGAGCGCCCTGCCGTTCTCCCGGCGTAAACATATTGTTGCGCAATAACCGGTTCAATTGCTTATCACTATAAGGGTGGCCATGGCCGAAAGGATTGTTTTCGGTGCGCGCCCATAACCCCCGCCGGCTCGGGACAACCACCAGCAATTTACCCGTTGAGGTGAGTACCCGCCAGATTTCTTGCAAGACCTCATCAATATCCGTGGTGTTTTCCAATCCATGCACCCAAATCAGCCGATCCACGGAAGCATCCTCGAGCGGCAGCATATTCTCGTCAACCAATCCTGAAAGCCCGTCACTATCCCGCGGCCATTGGATGACGCCCTGCTGAAGCGGCATAAAGGCGATGACTCGTTCGGCTTCGGAGCGGAAGGCATTTAAATACGGAGTCGCATAGCCCATTCCCAACACCCGAAAATTTGCAACATCCGGCCACATCAGCCGGATTTTACGGCGCAAGATGCTGCGAACCACTTGTCCGAAGGGACTGTGGTAGAAATTACGTAAATCTATGACATCAGGTCTGATCATAGTGCTATACTGCCTCAAAACCTGGTAAAAGACCCCTAAAAAATCAGCCCTGTGAAAGAGCCTGTCATGAGCACATTAGAGATCCATCAAATTCCTGTCTTACATGATAATTACTTGTATCTATTTAAAGACCCGGACAGTGGTTTTGTTGGCATTGTCGATCCGGCCGTTGCGGATCCTGTTGTTGAAAAACTGGATGAACTGGGCTGGACGCTTACGCATATTATCAATACCCACCATCATATGGACCATACAGGTGCCAATCTGGAGCTGAAAGAGAAAACCGGGTGCACCATTGTGGGGGCGGAAATTGACGCCGTACGCATTCCGGGGATTGATATCCGCGTGAAAGACGGCGACATTTACGAATTTGGCGCACAAAAAGCTCACGTATTTGAAGTACCTGGCCATACTAGCGGGCATATTGCCTATTGGTTCGAAGATTCCGACGCGCTGTTTTGTGGCGACACTCTGTTTGCCCTCGGCTGCGGTCGGCTTTTTGAAGGAACACCGGCGCAGATGTGGCACAGCATCGGGAAATTCCGCAATCTACCGGATCAGACGAAAGTCTATTGTGCCCATGAATATACAGAAGCCAACGCCCGTTTTGCCGTGACGGTTGATCCAAAAAACGCTGCCTTACAATTACGGTTTGAAGACATTCTGGAAAAACGCAAACATTTGATCCCGACGGTTCCCTCCACGCTAGGCGAAGAGAAGGCGACCAATCCGTTTATGCGGGCGGATGATCCCGGACTACAAGAAGCACTAGGCCTAAGTGGCGCTGATCCCGTCGCCGTTTTCACCGAAACGCGGGCACGCAAGGATTCTTTTTAAAGAGACGGAAAACATGAACGCCGCCGATATCATCCGCGATTTAAATATGGCCCCGCATCCAGAAGGCGGGCACTTCATCGAAACATTTCGTGATGCGAATGGATCGGAAAATCGCGGGGCGTCGACGGCTATTTATTTCCTGTTGCAAGCCGGCGAAGTATCGCATTGGCATCGGGTCGACGCGCCGGAAGTCTGGCATCACTACGCTGGCGCGGCCCTACGGCTATCCCTATCGGCAGATGGGGATGTTACGGAAGATCTTATACTCGGGACGAACCTCGGTAAAAACGAACGACCGCAGTGGGTCGTTCCCGCCGGTCACTGGCAAGCTGCGCAATCTCTAGGTGACTGGACATTAGTCGGCTGCACCGTCGCCCCAGCCTTTCAGTTTGAAAAATTTGAAATGGCGCCGCCGGACTGGTCACCGGGGCTTTCGAAATAAACCCATCAACGCTTCATACGACCCGATTAACGCACCGAGGGTGATCATCAGGCACCCGACAACCAGCGACGTCGAGAGACTGGCAACTCCCATGCCCACCAGGATCACCGTCGATAGCAAAGGAGATAAATAAGAAAGGACGCCCAACGTCTGGATATCGCCTAGTTTCATGCCCCGATCCCAAAGGAAAAAGGCAGCCCCCACAGGCCCCAAGCCCAATCCAAAAACCGCCAGCCACGGCAACACAGTTTGCGGCCAGATGGTTTGTTCAATCAGTAGATGGACGACCACGGCCAATATAGCAGTTGCCCCACAAAACAGGCCGATGACATCCGTCGATACGGCGGCAAATTTCCGGCTCAGAACCGAATAGCTCGACCAGATAAAAGCGCATAAGACCGCGGCACTATAACCGGCAATATATTCAGGCTCCAGATCAAGGCTAGCACCCTTCGTGATCAAAACACCGGCACCCGCCAGGCTAACCAATCCGCCGACCAGGTGATACCAATGGAATTTCTCGTTCGGCAACAAGGTGGAAAACAAGATGATCAACAACGGCCAGAGATAGGCAATCAGGCTGGCCTCCGCCGGCGGGGCATTCTTCAGCGCCAGGAAATAAAAGGCGTGATAGCCAAACAATCCTCCGACACCCAGAACCCATAAAGCTAACGGTTGCCGGAACAGCACACCCAGTTTTTGTTTTGTCACCAACCATTTGATTAAAGCGCAGGAAAAAGCGATAGCGAACGTCATAGCCGTCAGTTGGAAAGGTGGAATGGTCTCCGTTGACGCTGTAAACAGAGCCAGCAGCGCCCACAGTAAGATAGCGCCCAGACCACAGAGGGTTGCGATCGAACGTCCTGATTTTTGCGGAGAAGTGGAAATGCTCTTCAGCCTCATAAACAAAAAAAGGCATGTGCCTGAACTTCAGACATCATGCCTTTTAATTTCGTAAAAGGTCAACCGCCGGAGCGATCAATACATATGCTGGCCACCATTGATGGACAAGGTAGAGCCGGTTACAAATCCGGCATCATCTGCCGCCAAGAAGCATACGCCACGGGCAATTTCAGACGCCTGACCGAGGCGACCAACAGGAATGCCGGCAACGATTTTCGCCAGAACATTGTCCGGAACCGCAGCAACCATGTCCGTATCAATATAACCGGGCGCAATGGCGTTGACTGTAATCCCTTGAGCTGCACCTTCTTGTGCCATGGCTTTGGTAAAGCCATGGATACCGGATTTCGCCGCTGCGTAATTGACCTGACCATATTGACCGGCTTGGCCATTGATCGAGCCAATATTGACAACGCGGCCAAATTTATTGGCGCGCATATCTTCAATGGTTGCCCGGCACATGTTGAAGCAAGAGCCGAGATTGGTGTCGATAACCTGCTGCCAGCTGGATTGGTCCATCCGGTGCAGCGTACCGTCCCGGGTGATCCCGGCATTATTTACAACAACATCGACCGTGCCGAGATCGGCTTTCACTTGCGCCACACCTGCGGCGCAAGCATCAAAATCCGAGACGTCCCATTTATAGGCTTTGATACCCGTGCGGTCGGTAAATTCCTTGGCCCGCGCATCATTCCCACCATAATTGGCAGCGACTTTATAACCTTTATCATGCAACATTTCGGAAATTGCGGCACCGATGCCTCTTGTTCCACCGGTGACAATTGCTACTCTCGACATTTTCTACACCCCTTGAGTTTAAGTTAAATTATCTTTCTACACACATGGCAATACCCATACCGCCGCCAATGCACAGAGTTGCCAATCCCTTATGCGCGTCGCGTTTTTCCATTTCATGAAGCAAGGTCACAAGAACCCGCGCCCCGGAAGCACCGATCGGATGACCAATGGCAATAGCGCCACCATTGACATTCACTTTATCCGTATCCCAACCCAGATCCTTGTTCACGGCACAAGCTTGTGCGGCGAAGGCTTCATTAGCTTCAACAAGATCGAGATCACTTGCAGACCAACCCGCTTTTTCCAAGGCCGCCCGGCTGGCTGGAATTGGTCCAGTTCCCATGATGGCAGGATCGACACCGCTTTGTGCCCAGGACACGATCCGTGCCATTGGCTTCAAGCCTTTTGCTTCGGCCGCTTCGGCTGTCATTAGAACAACCGCCGCTGCGCCGTCATTAATGCCTGACGCATTGCCAGCTGTGACCGTTCCGCCCTCTTTTTGGAAAGCTGTCCGCAATCCGCTTAGCATTTCAACAGTCGTTGCGCCGCGAATATATTCATCCTGATCAACGACGGTTTCACCTTTGCGGGTTTTAATCGTGACAGGCGCGATTTCATCTTTAAACCGACCAGCGGCTTGCGCTTCCGATGCTTTGCGTTGTGAGTTTGCAGCAAAAGCATCCTGATCATCACGGGTAATCTGATACTTCGCCGCGACATTTTCTGCCGTGTTGCCCATGTGGTAGCCGTTAAAGGCATCCATCAATCCGTCTTCGATCATGGTGTCGATGAACTTAAGGGGACCCATTTTCTGACCATCACGCAAATGTGCGCAATGCGGGGCGCGGCTCATGCTTTCCTGGCCGCCAGCAACGACGATATCCGAATCGCCATTGAGGATCGCCTGATAGCCCAACGCAACGGCGCGCAGGCCGGAGCCGCAAAGCTGATTAACACCCCAGGCTGGCACTTCAACCGGAACGCCTGCATTGATTGAGGCTTGGCGAGCCGGGTTCTGGCCTTCACCAGCAGAGAGTACTTGTCCTAAAATAACCTCGGAGACTTCAGAGGCATCCGTCTTGGACCGGGTCAGGGATTCCTTGATAACCACTTCGCCAAGCTCATGTGCTGTCAAGGGAGCCAGCGCCCCATTGAAAGAACCGACAGGTGTGCGCACCGCACTTGTGATGACAACGTCCATTACTGAATTCTCCTATTTCTTTCGATTAACGTAATTATAATTCAAAAATTACCTCGAAAGAGAAATTATTCTTATAAAAAACTTCTCTATACGAAATAACGTTAGTTTCTCGCAATCGCAACATTTATTTTGCAACTGCGGTAATAATACATTAGCAAGACAAAATCCAGTGACTTAAATCCTGCCATAATCCAGCCTTCGCCTGACGGCTGGTGATCATGCCAATATGGCCCGATGGTGGCGTGACAACTTTCGCGTTCGGCAGCATGTCGGCCAAGCCCAGCGCCGACAATCGCGGGACTATTTTATCGGTCTTGGGGACCGCAACCAGCGCCGGTAAGCGAACATTTTCTGGCGAGACAACTTGCCCGTCTATTTTCCAGTGCAACTGTTTGGGGGCATTCTCCCCATACCAAGCATCAAAGCATTCTGCAGCAACGGCTTTGACCAAGGGTATACCATCGTTCAGCCAGTCCTCAAGGGCAACGAACTCCGTCGCCCGCGCTGACATCATGTCCATTTTGGAAAACATGCTGAATTTGCGCAGGCCAAGATTCGGATCCAGGCTGGTGAACAGGGTTTGCAACAAATCCACCGGCAACTCCCCGAAACCGTTAAGAACGTTAGACCAGAGATCCTTTTGCCCCAGCAATGTTTTGGCATTATCGTCGAGGTCCGCGTGAAAATCCCAAGGCGACGCCAAGGCAATAAAGCTTTTCAAAATATCCTGTCGCTGTTCGGCGGCCGCAATTGCAAGCGTTCCGCCCATACAATAACCGGCAAGATGCAAGTCGCTTGCCGGAAACATCTCCCGAGCTGTATCCAGTGCCGGACAGATCCGCCGCAGGATATAATCAGCAAGAGTAAAATCCTTCTCTACCTCTCCCGGCCCATCCCAATCGAGGAGCAATGGGCGAATCCCCTGCTCCGCCAAATGGGCAACAAGACTGCGCCCCGGCATCAAATCGAGAATATAGGCGCGGTTGACCAGGGAAGGGACAATAAACAGGATCGGCGCCGTTTCCTCGGCATCCGGATGGCAATCCAGCAATCTTGTCGTCCCCGATTGCCAGAGGGCTGGATGTTTGGGGGTCGCCCGGCGGTAGGGATGCGCATGATATCGGTGAATCCCATCAATCATCTCTTGCACCAAGGAAGAGCCTTGCCGTCCCAGATTTTCAAGATACTCCGGACCACTGCCGGCCTGGCTCAACTGCCCGAAGGCATCTGCACTGCCGGTTAGCAATTCAGGTGGCCAGGGTAAATTTCCCTCCTGCGCCAATGGCAAACCGGCAAGATGGCCAGCAATACTTGTCGTTGCCAACCCCAGATGCAATGCCAGCGGCCGCGGCCCCATACGAGGCGGCGGATCAGCATTTTTTTTATTTTCAGTCATCGGGGTCCAAATCGCGGCAGCAGAAGCAAGACGGCCAGATACCACCGTCCCTACGAGGATACCATACCCCGACTATTCCAGCAGCGAAAAGCCAATTTTATTCACTTCTTCCTGTGAAATGCACGTCACCTGTGCAATCTCGCGTGGTCGCCAGATCCATTCGATCCAGGATTCCGTCAGGCTGGACATGCCTTTGTCTAGGCCGCAGCATATTCTCACATACCCTTGATTTTAATATTACGTTTCGTTGACAATCGAATGAGGCTACGATTTCATCCGAAACTGAAAATCAGGATCTGGGAAGATAATGAAATCAACGTACGACGTCATTGTAATCGGCGGTGGCTCAGCAGGCGTCGGGGCAGCTGTCGCGGCGGCGGATGCCGGAGCTCGGGTTTTGTTGGTGGAGAAGTCGGGGATGCTGGGCGGCGCAGCGGCACTTCGGAACGTGATAACCTATTGCGGCATATATACTTTGGGGCGGGAGCCCAAACAGGCCGTGTTCGGCGTGGCAGAGCGGGTGTTTGCAAAGCTTCGGGCGCGAAATGCCATCACCGATCCGCTTCGGTTTCGCGGGGTGTTTATGGTCTTCGACCCTGAACATAACAAGGTTGCGCTGGATGAAGTGTGTCAGGAAGCTGGAGTGGAGGTGCGTTTTCATAGCACCTTGATCAATGCGTCGCGCGAGGGCGACAAAATTTCCAAAATTTTAGTGCAGGATCATGGCGGCCAAAATGAATTTAGCGCCACGGCTTTTGTTGATGCAAGCGGTGAAGCCAATCTCGCCCATCTTGGGGGGGCTTCAACCCGTTATGGCAATGAGGACGGGGTTAATTTAGCCTCCCTTGGGACTCGGTTTGGCGGCATTCCAGCTGATTTAACCGTAACAGCCGCCGACATTGCCAAAGCTGTAGAAGCCGAGATGGCGGACGGCGACCGGTTATTGACTAAAAAGTCGAGCGTTGTCGCGCGCCTTCCCATAAGCGGTGATCTTTGTATTTATGTGGCGAGTACAGATTATGATCCCCGAGACGTGCCAAGTATGTCAAAAGCTGAAATGAATGGACGTCAGCAGGCTCAATCTTACTTGAGGGCCATAAAGCGCATAAAAGGATGCGAGACGGCTTATCTGGTGAGCACGGGACCGGAATTTGGTACCCGTGAAAGCCGTCATATCAACGCACTATATCAGCTGACCTGGAACGATATTGAAACACGTAGATCTTTTGATGACTGTATCGCGCTGGGTGCCTGGGGCGCGGAGTGGCACGATCGGGAAACCTATTTGAGTAGCTTGGATATACCGGCGGAAGGCACCGCTTTTGAAATTCCACTTCGCAGTCTCATGAGCCTCGACACCCCCAATCTGTTTTCGGCCGGCCGGACGGCGGATGGAGACCGAAAGGCCGGTGCGGCCATCCGGGTCATGGGAACTGCCTTCGCAACAGGGCAAGCGGCTGGAGTTGCCGCCGCCGAACTGACCGCAACTGGCAGCGTTGATGTTGGTTCAATCCAACGCGAACTTTTGCGTCAATCTGCCAAATTGGCGACAAGCTCCACCCGTTGATCTTTACTTCCCCAACTCAATGTCGTGACAAGAATCCTAAACATTAGAAAATTCAATATCCCCTATATGGTATTTTCATTATAGAGCTTGCTTGCCAATCGAGTTACAACCAACAATAAATGTTAGAGTTTTTCAGTTTCGCAGAACGGAACCAGGAAAGGGATCCATTGGAAAAGCAGCATTCGTTAAAATCTGAAGAGTTAGCCGCTCAAAAGACGGCGATGATAGGACGATCAATCGCGCTGCTCCTTATTGCCCCTCTGGTCACCTTTTTAGCCCCATGGCCCGGGCCGATCTTCATCTATATTCTGTTGATCGTATTTTTAGTGCTGGGATGGGCGGCCTGGAGAGTAGCCAATTCCAAGTGGGGCAAGCCCTGGCACCAATATTTATTTGTTACGGTCGATTTTATGCTGATGACGGTCGCGCTTCTGTATCCAAATCCATTTGTGCCAATTGATTATCCGCCCCAGTTCACCTTGCGGTACGGATCCTTCATCTTCTATTTCGTGCTACTTACCGGATTGGTCTACGTCTATCAGCCAAGACTGGTGTTGTGGGGAGGTCTTTCTGCGGCGGCAAGTTGGTCCGTCGCGATCGCTTGGCTGATTAGTCTCCCTGATACAATTTGGCGTCAGCCTGAAGGGATGAGTGTTGAGGCGACGGCGACGTTTTTTGCACAACCAACTTTCATCGATATAGATATCAGGACCCAAGAGATTGTTGTTTTACTGATAGTGGCTGGCCTCCTTGCCTTGGCAGTCAGGAGATCCAGAATGATCGCGTTGAGGCAGGCGCGACTGGCCCGCGAAAGAGAAAACCTTGGTCGTTATTTCCCGCGGAAGACGGCTCAGATGCTTGCGGATCGGTCCGATCCTTTTTCCACGCCGAGTGAGCATGATGCAGCTGTATTATTTGCCGATCTTGTTGGGTTTACAACTTGGTCTGATAAGCACACGCCCGGAGAAACGATAGAGCTATTACGTGAGGTGCATGGCCTTCTTGCACAGGTCGTCTTTCATAACGACGGAACGTTAGACAAGTTCATTGGGGATGGCATGATGGCGACATTTGGTACGCCAGAGCCTTCTGAAAGAGACGCATCAAGTGCCCTTGCGGCGATGATTGAGATGGTAGAAAAATTCGAGATCTTAAAAAATAACTCAAAGCTGTTGCAAAGCGGTAATTTGGAACTCGCTGTTGGTATCCACTATGGCCCTATCGTCATGGGCAATATCGGCAGCGAAGATAGACTTGAATTCGCAGTCCTAGGCGACACGGTCAATGTTGCCAGTCGCTTAGAAGGCGCAACCAGACAAGTCGGTTGCCGTGGCCTTGCGAGTAGTGCTCTTATCGATGCGGCGAACAAAGAAAATCACCCTGAGAGTTCCAAAAACATGACAAAACTTGAGCGTCAAAAGCCTATAATGTTACGAGGACTTTCTAGCGAAATGCTCGTCTTCAAGTTTCAATAATGTGACTAACTCAGGTCACATCTGCTTATGGGACAAGAGCGGACGTCGACCGAGATATCTCAGAATGTCTGCATCTGACCCAAAGGAGAATAGGTTAAAATTTGGAGCGTTGCTTCCCTCACCAAGATATGACTTGCACAGTTTATGCCGTTTCTGATTTAGTGATTGGAAGATAATTGAATTATTCGGGGTTGGCATTTGCAGGAAACGGAACAACATGAGTTCGCTGGCGAGCTTCGAATACACGAAGCATTGGATGTGTCTTCGACAACGCCTGTATTTGCCGTTTCTTTCCTAACAGCATTTTCGGTTCTGATACTTCAAATCGGCCCAACTAACCTGACGCCCGCCGCAATCGGGTCACTGATCGTTTTGCTGGGAATCAATCTGCTGGGGGTGCGGAGCTACTATTCTTTGCGGAACAAGCCGAGGCCCAAGTCAATTTCCCGGCGCCGATTGAAGGTTATCCTCATCACCGCGCTGATACTTGGGACGGCTTGGGGGAGTTTCAACTTTTTCATGATGCCGCATTTGGCTGCTCATGAACAAATGATGTTGTATTTGTTCGCGTTCGTCGGCTCGTTCGGGGGGGCCACAACATTTTCGCTCAGGGTGTCATGGGGTTTCTCTAGTCCAATTCTAATTCTTACCTGGCTGTCCATGCTTTTGTGGGGGCCACTGGAATGGTATATTAATACACTCATAGTTCTGGGTACAGTTCTAGCAATCACTCAATTAACGTTTTTAACCAGAACAAGCGCAATCAACGGTATCAAGTTAACGCTGGCGAATACCAAGGCCCTGAACGACAAATTGGCTGCGGAAGAAGAACTGCGCATGGCCGAAGCAGAGGCTGCCCGGGTAGAGCAAATGCGTCAAGCAGAACAAGCTGAGATGCAGCGCGCCTTGGTGAATGCGGTTCCTTTCCCCCTTGTTTTGACCCATGGCAACCAAGCCTTGCAAATTTCACCCCAGGCCCGGACGCAGTTCGCGCTGGATGATACAAAATTGGACGATTTTACCCTAACGCAATTTTTTGTGGAGCCTAACGAACAGGAAAATATACTCACAATCCTGGATCGTGATGGATTGATTGACGATCGCGAAGTATTAATGCGTAACATGAAGAACGAAGAATTTTGGGTAACTATTTCGATGAGGCCCTTGAAATATGACAAACGCGATTGCTGGCTAAATGCGATTTATGTCGTGGATGCCCGCAAGCGGATGGAGCAAGATTTAGCTAATTCCAAGGAAAAAGCTGAAAAAGCTCTTGCAGATCTCAAAGGAGCACAGGAGTCGCTGATCCACGTTGAAAAGATGGCATCCCTCGGCCAGCTTACCGCCGGAATTGCCCATGAGATCAAGAACCCTTTGAACTTTGTAAATAATTTTGCCAGCCTGTCTGTAGAGCTAATCGAAGAATTGGCGGATATTCTGAAAGAACCCATCGCCTCGCTTGAAGAAGAGGGTCGGGACGATGTTGAAGATCTAATGGCGACTCTGACCAGCAACCTCACCAAAATTAATTCACATGGCGGCAGGGCGGACAGTATTGTCAAGAATATGCTTTTGCATTCACGTGAGGGACCAAGTGAAATGCAAACCGTTGATCTCAACAGTCTTGCAGAAGAAGCACTTAATTTGGCTTTCCACGGGGCCCGCGCAGAGAATAAAAACTTCAACATCGACATGAAGAAATCATTAATGGATGTCGGCAAAATTGACTGTTATCCGCAGGATTTAATGCGAGTATTTTTAAATTTGGTTTCGAACGGTATGTATGCGGCCAATAAACGCTATGCAGAGTCAGTTGATAAAAGTTCGTCTCCTGATCCCGTCATATTTATCGGAACCTCACAAAACGGTGCCAACGTATCTGTAGAAGTTCGGGATAATGGTGACGGCATACCGGAGGATCTACGCGAAAAGATTTTTGCACCATTCTTTACAACGAAGCCGCCTGGCGAAGGAACTGGCTTAGGGCTTTCTTTAAGTTACGATGTCATTGTTAAGCAACATGGTGGAACAATGACTGTTGAAAGTGAACCTGGAGAATTCACGTCTTTCATCGTCACTTTACCACAAAGAATGATGGGCCAAGAGAACATCGGAGAAAAGAAAGTATGAGTGCAAGAGTGTTAATGGTAGACGACGAACCTGACGCAGAAGAGCTGTTTCGGCAGAACTTTCGGCGGGAAATTCGCAAGGGTATTTTTGTTTTCGACTTTGCGCTGTCTGGTAGTGAGGCCCTTAAATTTCTGGATAGCGAGGAAGTGCCAGAAACAATTCTTATTCTATCGGATATCAATATGCCCGGCATGACAGGCATTGAACTTTTGGAAACGATAAAAACCAAGTGGCCTGATATCCCTATTTTTATGATCACCGCCTATGGAGACAAGCAGACGGAAATTATCGTGCGGGAAAAGGGCGCCTCGGAATTTCTTACTAAGCCAGTGGACTATCAAATATTAAAGAACCAGTTGCTGACAATTGTAGCTGAGGTAAGTGAATGACCGCGGATCGAATTCTGGTTGTCGATGATGAGCCTGATATAGAGGCATTAGTAACCCAGAAATTTCGCCGACAAGTGCGCAAAGGTAAAATGGAGTTCATTTTTGCCAGTGATGGGAAGCACGCTCTTGAGCTTCTTGAAAAAGAACCTGATGTCGTGATGGTATTGAGCGATATAAATATGCCACGTATGGATGGCTTGACCCTTCTTGAACAATTGAACGAACATCATCAGGATTTAAAAACCGTAATCGTTTCTGCGTATGGTGATATGGTCAATATTCGAACGGCCATGAACCGCGGCGCCTTCGATTTTCTGACCAAACCAATTGAATTTGACGATCTCGAGGCAACGATCTCAAAAACGCTAGATCATCTAAAAATATTTCGTGACTTACGACATGAAAAACTCGCAGCTGAAAAGGCGCAAGCTACTTTATCTAGGTATTTCTCTCCGAGCGTAGTGCAAACCTTATCAGGAAACCCGGATTGCCTGGCACCCGACGGGGAACGTCGCTTCGCCACATTCCTGTTTACTGATCTCGCGGATTTTACAAACCTCGTTGAAGAAATGGACTCAGATATCATCGTTGACCTCCTGAACGAGTATCTTGATCAACTTGCCCGCATTGTATTTGAACATGATGGCACGGTCATGAAAGTTGTTGGCGACGCTCTTCACGCAATCTTTGGCGCCCCTGTTGAACAGCCAGATCATGCGGATCGTGCTTTGGCTTGTGCTTTGTCCATCGATGCCTTCGCGACCAAATTCCGGGCGGAAAAGAATGCGCAGAATATCCCGCTTGGTGATACACGAATTGGCGTTAATTGTGGGCAGGCGATTATTGGTAACTTCGGTGGAGACTATTTCTTTGATTACACGGCCTACGGAGATGCAGTTAATGTCGCGGCGCGCCTGGAAAGTGTCAATAAGCAGCTTGGAACAAGGATATGTGTAGGCCAAAGCATAGTCGATGAAGCCACGAATTTTATAGGACGCCCGGCTGGAACATTATTGCTGAAAGGAAAGACCCAGTCCCTAAAAACCTATGAGCCGTTACCGCAAGATATTTACGATAGTCCAGCGACGGCCGGATACCTTAAAGCCTTCGATATGCTAGAGGCTGGCGCACCAGATGCCCGCCAAGCATTTGCCGCGCTTGTCGGAAAATTCGAAGAAGACCCATTGACATTGTTCCATTTGGGACGGCTGCTCGCCGGTGAAACTGGAACCGAGATTTCCCTGGACGTAAAATAAATTTTTCGCGACGATTTACTGGTGGCAGATTTATTAATGGCCAGCCAAATAGTAAACAGATGGTATGCCGTGTAACTTCCGCTGTTGGCACAAAGCAGACTTGGCTAGCGGTATCTTTCAATTTATGGTTTCTGACAGTAACCGGGCGATACCGTAACCCCGCAATTGGATATGTGCGTAATTTTGGAATTGGGACAAATAGTTCTCACCTTCTTAATTTCCCATCAGCTGAACACACACCCGCCCTCCGGAACCCTCCGTAAATGCGTTTTCCGGTATAAAAAGTAATCATATTTGTGATATGAAGGATTGCAGCGCACAATATCCTTGCGCAGCGCAGCAATTTCGGGTGAGACTATTCCTGCAATTCTGCTGTCAAATTAAGACTGGAGGCACCGTGGCTGAGACTAAATCCGGGGACACGAAACCCATCGTCATTAAAAAATATGCCAATCGGCGACTATATAATACGGCGACATCCTCTTATGTGACACTCGACCATTTGAGCAAGATGGTCAAAGAAGGCACGGAATTTGAGGTTTTTGACGCCAAAACCAGCGAGGACATCACCCGCTCCGTCCTCACACAAATCATCTTCGAAGAAGAAGCCAAAGGCCAGAATCTACTGCCCATCAGTTTCCTCCGGCAGCTTATCGGCTTTTACGGGGACAAATTGCAAACCGTTGTCCCGGACTATCTCAACATGTCCATGACCTCCTTTTCTGATAACCAGGATAAAATGCGAGAAGTCCTGCCTGACGATTTGATCGAAAACCCTATGTTCAAGCAATTTGAAGAAATGGGCCGCAAAAATATGGATATCTTCAATCAGACCATGAAGATGTTCACGCCGGGCGCGTATGGGGCGAAGCCCACAGCCGCGAAAGAGGAAGAAGCGCCTGCCACAGCGCCGGATAATGGGGATCAAACAGCGGAAATGATGCAAGAATTAAAGGAACAATTGTCGACCATGCAAAAGCGGATCGACGATATGAGCAAGAAAAAATAGAAACCAAAAATTAACCATAACGCACGTCCTGCTTGCAATTTTCAATGTTTTATGCTACATTTACCTCTAATGTTATTTAAAATTTAATTTTTTATTAGTTATAACGAAACTTAATTACGGACGTTTCATTCTATTTCCGGCCCTTTTAGGCCTTCAAGGAATGAACACAGCTTTCGAGACTATTTGATGAAGCTGCGCCTCTGGGACGATCCGAGGATAGAGATTTATGGATGTATCAGGTTCAAATTCGAATGTGACACGGTTACCGTATCAGGCGGGGCGGATGACGCCGGCTATTGATGCGATAACGGGCAAAGATGCCCATAAACGGACGCAGCCCAAAGAACTGGGCACTTTTGATGAAACCCATTCAATCTTGGAGGCCGAAGTTGTCAATGACGACAGCTCCCGCCCGAATCGACGTTTTGCTGATACCGTACAAGATACGCATTTCAATGCCTCAACGCTGTTTATGACGCAGCAGCTGGCACAGGATCACGATATAACCGCCCCGCATTCTTGGGAATCAGGGCATAGGCGAGCTGTCAGCGCCTATCTGGAAACAGACAAACTGACAATGACCATTTTAGGTCCGCAGGAAACACGGATGCGTCTGGCGTAAGAACCAGGCCCAATAGTCCGTCTGCGAAACCCTAAATATGGCAGGTCGCGAGACCTCTTTTTTCTAAGTACTGTTGGTGATAATCCTCGGCTGGATAGAAATCCAGGGCCGGAGAGATCTCCGTTACGATGGGTCGTCGGAATAACCCACGCGTCCCTTGTGCCGCCTTCGAGGTTTCGGCGGCCTGCATTTGCGCGTCATCCAAATAAAAGATGGCGGATCTGTATTGTGTCCCGACATCCGGGCCCTGACGGTTCAGGGTTGTGGGATCATGGCTTTGCCAAAAAACATTGAGGAGATCATCAAAACTGACAACGTCGGGATCGAAGGTCACCTGAACGACTTCTGCATGGTTGGTTTGACCCGTGCAGACATCCTGATACGTGGGGTTAAGTGTTTTCCCACCTTGATACCCAACCACGGTGGTTTTGACGCCCATGGTTTGGCGAAAGGCGGCTTCGACGCCCCAAAAACATCCGGCGGCAAAATAGGCTGTGTTGGCGGAACCGGTCATGCTGTGTCCTTTCAGGATCAAAAGTCGTTTCCGTATATTTGGCGTTGCCGCCCTTTTTGGCAAGGCATGTTGGTACAATAAAACGTGAGAGAATGCAATTTGGGCGAAAATATCTGTAGCATTGGCCCCTTAAATACGCGATAAATCTTAAACAGAAAGAACCAATTTGGATACTACCGCCATGCCGTACCGGCTCAAAAATGCGCAATTGCAAACAATTTCGCTGGATGCTGCCAGCCCAATTCCGCTGCATCAGCAGCTTTTCCTGAGCTTGCGCCAAGCCATATTGGAAGGACGGCTGAAGCCCCATACGCAACTCCCCTCCAGCCGGGCGCTGGCGAAAGAGTTAGGGATCTCCCGCAATACGGTCCTGACATCCTATGATCAATTAACGGCGGAGGGCTATCTGGCCAGCCGTGTGGGCGCCGGTTCCTATGTGTCGGACCAGTTGCCCGATGATTTGCTGGAACGCCAAGGTCAGGGGCCTGTATCAACGCTAAACAAGCGTGAGGTTTATTTGTCGAAGATGGCGGAACCGTTCCGAAACAAGCCCTTGCTGGAACAGTATCGGGGCTTGCCTTTTTCACCCGGCCTGCCCGCCCTTGACGAATTTCCGTTTGAAGACTGGGCACGATTGCTGGCGCGCCACTGGCGCCGTCCAAAACGGGAGTTCCTTGTGGATAACCCTGTCGCCGGTGCCCGGGTTTTGCGCGAAGCCATCGCCAATCACCTGGGCCAGACCCGAGCCGTACGCTGTCACGCGGATCAGGTGATTATCCTGTCCGGCTCGCAGCAGGCAATCCATCTGGTGGTCCGGGCGTTTGCCGAGCCCGGCGATCCGATCTGGATGGAGGAGCCGGGATATCCGGGTATTCGTGATGCCATTATCGCGGCCGGCGCAACACCCATTTCCGTGCCGGTCGATGCCGAGGGGTTTCGCCTTGATCGGGCCAAGTCGCTGGCCGCAAACGCCCGCCTGGCCTGCATCTCGCCGTCCCATCAGTATCCGCTGGGTCAGACCATGTCGCTGGGCCGCCGGCTGGAATTGCTCGATTGGGCCAAGACCGAGGGCCGGTTTATTCTGGAAGACGATTATGACAGCGAATATCGTTATGCTGGCCGTCCCTTGTCCTCGTTGCAAGGCCTTGATGAGGATAACCGGGTTCTCTATGTGGGCACCATGAGCAAGGTCATGTTTTCAGGCTTGCGCATTGGCTATATGGTGGTTCCCGAAGATCTTGTGGATATCTTTCTGGCACTGCGCCGGAATATCGACAGCCACTCCCCATCCGTTCCGGAAGCGGCGCTGGCCGATTTTATCACGGAAGGCTATCTCGCCGGTCATATTCGGCGCATGCGACTGCTCTATGAGCACCGGCAAAATTGCCTGCTCGAATTATTGGCCGAAAAGCTCGGCGATATTCTGGACGTCACGCCGCAGGAATCCGGCATGCATCTGGTCGCCTATCTGCCCGATGATATTTCCGATAAACAAGTACAGGCCGCGGCCCGGAAAAAAGGCATGCTGGTGCGCGCGCTGTCGAGTTTTTATTATCAACCAACCACCCAGAATGGGCTTATTTTAGGCTTCGCTGGCACTTCGGAAAAAGAAATGCCACAATTGGTCGATACTTTAAGCCAGATCATCCTGAGTTTATCATCACCGTTGGATTAACATGCGCCAGATTCTCATTTCTCTCCTGATTCCCCTCACTCTTTTCAGCGCCAGCTTGCCGACCATGGCGGCGGAAAAACTTCATGGCCTTGCCATGCATGGCGCCCCTAAATACCCGGCCGGTTTCAGCCATTTCGATTATACAAATCCAGACGCGCCCGTAGGCGGCACGTTACGTCTGGGACTGATCGGCAGTTTTGATACTGTGCATCCCTTTATCCTCAAAGGGGTTAAGCCCGAGGGCTGGCGCAATACCTTCCAACCGTTGATGATCCGCTCGAAAGACGAGCCCTTTACCCTCTATGGCAATCTGGCCGAAACCATCGAGATCGCCGAGGATCGCAGCTGGATTATTTTCAACATCAATCCAAAGGCCAAATTTTCCAATGGCAACCCGGTGACCGCGGAAGATGTGCTGTTTTCCTATGAAACCCTGCGCGACAAGGGACGCCCCAACGTGCGGACCTATTACAAAAAAGCAACCGAGGTTGTCCTTACCGGACCGCTCAGCATCAAATTCACCTTTGGTGAGGAAGAGGGCCGATGGGAAATGCCGCTGATCATGGGGCTGATGAGCGTATTGTCGAAAGCCGAGTTTGAGAGCCGGGATTTCGAGAAAACCAGCTTGTCCCCGTTTATCGGCTCCGGCCCGTATATTTTCGATACCATCGAGCCCGGCCGCCGCGTCAGTTACAAGCGTAATCCTGATTTCTGGGGGTGGGATTTGCCGCAAAACAAAGGCCGGCATAATTTCGATACCATCATCTATGATTATTTCCGCGATGACGATGTGGCGCTGGAAGCCTTCAAGGCCCATACCTTGGATGCCCGTTTTGAAAGCGATGCCGGCAAATGGATCGACGCCTACAATCCGCGCGGCGGCAGTACAATCAGTTT
Organism: Sneathiella sp.; assembly: GCF_036960985.1. Classification (NCBI taxonomy): domain Bacteria; kingdom Pseudomonadati; phylum Pseudomonadota; class Alphaproteobacteria; order Sneathiellales; family Sneathiellaceae; genus Sneathiella; species Sneathiella sp. The sequence goes on from NZ_JBALWD010000008.1 coordinate 63,906, forward strand.
TGTCAAAGCCGAGCCGAAACTGCAAATTCCAGCGCCCATGCTGGCCATGGTGTTCAACACCCGCCGCGACAAATTCGCCGATCGCCGGGTGCGGATGGCCCTCACGCAGGCGTTCGATTTTGAATGGGTCAATGCCAATATCCTGCAAAGCATTTACAAACGCACGGATAGTTTCTTCGAAAACTCCTCACTGGCCTCAACGGGACCCATTTCCGATGCGGAACGGGAACTGCTGACACCCTTTGCCGACGAGCTGCCAAAAGACGTGTTTGACGGTGAATTTTCCCTACCCGTCACCGATGGATCCGGTCGCAACCGCTCTAATCTTCGTTCGGCCCGCAAACTCCTCGCCGACGCTGGTTGGGACATCATCGATGGGACGTTACGCAATAAGACGACCGGCGAGCCCTTTACCATCGAGTTTCTGGTCAATAACAACGACTATGTGAAACTCATCGCCCCGTTCCAGAAAAATCTGCAGACATTGGGCATCACCACCAATATCCGCCAGTCGGATACCGCCAGTTACCAGAACCGCCTCAATGAATATGATTTTGATATGATCATCAATAGCTGGGGACAATCCTTGTCGCCCGGAAATGAGCAGGCTTTTTACTGGAGCAGCAACGCCGCCGACACGTCCGGCACCCGCAATTATCCAGCTATTCGGCTTGCCGCCGTGGACAAGATGATTGAGCTGATTGCGTCGGCCAAGACCCGCGAGCAGCTGGAAAATGCCACCCTCGCCCTCGACCGCATGTTGCTCTGGGGCTATTACGTCATCCCGCTGTATCACACGGACAGCCAGTGGCTGGCCCATTGGCCACAAATCAAGTTGCCGCCCGAACCTTCCTTTTGGGGCACCAGTCCAGACCTTTGGTGGTATGAGGCGGTTGACTAACGGTCCGATATTGGCCATATCATAAGGACGATTATTCCCCACGAAAGGTTCGTACCCACTATGCTTGCCGTCATTTCGCCTGCCAAAAAACTTGATTTTGATCGTACCGACGTGCCGGAGAGTTTTACCCAATCGGAATTTCTCGGCCAGACCAAAAAGCTGATGGTCCGCGGACGGAAATTGTCAGTGGACGATTTGAAAGGGCTGATGAATATCAGTGATGATCTGGGCCAATTGAACCGCCAGCGGTTCAAGGCCATGAAACTGCCGTTCACGCCAGACAATGCCAAACAGGCCGCCTATGCCTTTAACGGCGATACTTATGCGGGATTGCAGGCATCGACCTTTGATGACGCCGACTTGAGCTATGCACAGGATCATTTGCGCATCCTGTCTGGCTTGTATGGTCTCGTTCGCCCCCTCGATCTAATCCAGCCTTACCGTCTGGAAATGGGTATCAAGCTGGACACGGACCGCGGTAAGAATCTGTATCAATTTTGGGGAGACCGGCTGTCGCGCAAAATATCAAGTCTGCTGAAAGAACATGAAACCCCGCTCTTAATCAATCTCGCCTCAACAGAATATTTCAAGGCGGTACAGCGTAAAACCCTGAAAGCCGATGTCCTGACGCCGGTGTTCAAGGAAATCAAGGGCAATGAAGCCAAAATCATCGGCTTCTCCGCCAAACGGGCGCGCGGCATGATGGCCCGCTATATGATTGCCAACCGCATCGACCAACCGGACGGCCTCAAGGATTTTTCCGAAGAAGGCTACAGCTTCCAACCCGGCCTGTCATCGAACAGCGAATATGTATTTACGCGGGTGATCAACTAAGCCGTATGAAGCCGAATTAGGCGACGCTCACAGAGGCGTCAGATTCTTTGTCGCCTTCCAAAAGTCCAGTTTTTGACCGTCGCCAAGGTCGCGGGATTTTTCCTCAGTGACGACATAGCCAAGACCTTCGTAAAAGCGCCTTGAGGGAAGCGATATATCGAGCTTTGTTTTAACAACCCCAGAGTCACGGGCGGCTTTCTCCAGTGCGGTCATCAACCTCTTGCCCCGCCCGCCCTTCTGTAGTCCTGGATCAACGAAGACGGCAAAGATGGTGTCATCAACCCTGCTTCCCGTACCAACCAGCGCGCTGTTCTCCTCCATGACCAACACAGTTCCAGACTGACACCGGTCCCGAATCTTTTCTATGGAATGGAAGGATCTGAAGAACTCGACCGCCCTCGGCGGATAAACCTCTGCATAGCTGGTATCAATTGTCTGGTGAATAAGTCGCCGCAAGTCCGCAAGGTCGCGTTTCTCAAAAGGCCGAATGGTTGTGTCAGTTGATGGGCTCATATCGAAATTCTAGCACAGAGACCGGGGCTGAAAAAGCAAGGAAATTGCTGTCTTGAACAGCCCGGCTCATTCAGGGCTGAGTGACAGCATTCTGAAGATCATATCCTGAAGCGTCTTCCGGGCCTTTTTCGATGGCTTTCGCCCTGTTAGACCGGACCGCAGGCCCAGACCCTCTATGGCGTCCAGAAGCTGTTCAACAGTTTCCACAATATGAATTTTGGATCGCATGACTCCTTGCGATTTACCCCGCTCAATCGTCGCGGAAAGGACATCAACAAGCCGCTGGCGGTTCACGTCAAACTGTTCGGCAATTGCGTGGTTTCTCATTGATTCCGCAATAATATCGATTGTCAGGACGGCATTCTCGGCGCTGGATACATACTCAAGATAGGCATCTACAAATTTATGTATGGCGATATTGGGATCTTCACTTACATCCAAGTCCTTTGCAAATTGCTCAAGACGCAGTCCGTCCAATAGAGCAATCTCGGCAATAAGGGCGTCCTTGCCGGAAAAATGATTATAAAGATTGCCAAGGCTGACATTCGCCTGCCGGGCGATGTCGCGGATGCCGGTCTGGTGAATACCCTTTCTGATAAAACAGGTAACCGCGGCACCGATAATCAGGGCGCGTCGTTCTTCTTTTGCCTTCTCCCGAGTGTTCATTATTTTGTCCTACCTCTTGCATCCGGCTCTGTATATAATTATATAATGAACAATCGTTCGTTCATCAATAGGTAACACACAGGAAAATGTGATGAAAATGCAAAAATACTGGTATCTCGGTTTCCTCGGTCTTATCGGTCTGTACAAACTACCCGTATTTTGGACGGCCCTCACCGGCACCGGACATTGGAGTGATTTTCTAAATATTCTTTGGCTTCTCTGGTTCTTCTACTTCGTGCCGGAAACCAAACCAGAAGCCACAACGCAGGACAGGTCCGAAAACCTGGGGGATTCTCATGACAATTGATCACCTGGTTTCGCTTTTTGGAACCCATCAGATAATGGTCGGTGTGGCGATGCTGTTCCTCATTAATATTTGCATCACGGGAATTGAAGTCGCTCTTGATCTATTGACGAAGAAAGAACGACGGTGGAAAGATACTGCCGCAAACGGCGCCATTTTTATTTTTCATCTGGTGATTGAAAGAACCGCATTCGCCTCAATCATATTTCTGGGATTGCTGCCGTTCTTTATTCTCACGCCCCTGCATATCCCGATGACCATATGGACCTGGGTTCTGGCCCTGCTGGCGGCTGACTTGACCTACTACTGGATGCATCGGTTTGAGCATCAAATCCGCATCCTCTGGGCGAGCCATAGCGTCCACCATAGTTCCCAGGATTATAATCTGACCGTCGGCTTTCGTCTGAGCCTGGTCGAGGGGTTATTTGAATGGGCGTTTCTAGTGCCGATGATTTTGTTCGGTTTCAATCCTTTTCAGACAATCGTCGCCTTTTTGCTTGTTGCCCAGTACCAGCACTGGATACATACAGAGCGCATCGGCAAGCTGAGCTGGCTGGATGAGGTGTTTAATACCCCCTCAGTTCACCGCGTTCACCATGGCTCAAACCGGCAGTATCTGGATAAAAACTACGGCGGGATCCTGATGATCTGGGACAAGTTGTTCGGCACGTTCGAACGCGAGCAAGAAAAGGTCGTTTATGGCCTGACCCGCAACATCAAAACCAATAATCCGGTCAAGATTATCTTTGTCGAGTTTGGTGAAATATGGCGTGATTTAAAGAAATGTCGAAATATCCGGGACAGATTAAAAGTTATCTTCGGCGGTCTGTCTTGGCGTCCTGATTATTTTACAGACCTGGAGGATTGATATCCTGCCCCATGACGGAAATAAATTAGTCAGCCGTTACCAGACGATAGCCGCAATCATGTTCCGCAAGGTCGAGCAAGTGGGCATACCGCTCCGCCCAGGCGCCGCTTTGTAGATCCTTTTCAAGTCTTCCGAGCCCCTCGGACACATCACCTAACGCATGAAAAGACGACATGGCGGCCCGGACCCGCTCATCCAGATAAGCTGCGGGACGGCGCCAGTATCCGGCCAGGAAACCGTCGGTACAGTCATGCGGAATTGGCAACGGCGTGACATTTACAGCGCCAAGCCATGTCTCATAGTCTGTCATCCGCGGCATTTGCCCCTCATCCAGCCTGACAAGCGCCGGAAAGTAATCCGCCAGCCAAAAGCCGCGAAAGGCCGGGTCATATGTGAGAAAAACGATTTTGGCCCGGGTGACGCGGCGCATCTCGCTCACCCCTTTTTGCTGGTCTGACCAATGATGGATGGTCAGGACGGCCATGGACGCATCAAATGAATTGTCCGCGAACGGTAGATCTTCCGCGCTGGCCTGAAATACTGATGCCCTTGATGCCGGGCGCTGCGCGATCATCTCGGCGGACGGCTCAACAGCCGTTATCTGCCTGTTTGCCGGCTCGTACGAACCCGCACCAGCCCCGACATTCAGAACCGTCTGAGCGGCACCCAGGGCGTCGTTAATCGCGCGGGAAATCCGGGCGTCGGGTTGCCGCAGGCGCGCATAATTCAAACCAATTGTGTCATATAGAGCGCTCATATGGTTCGGGCCCTACCCGTGATGTGTCTAGGCTCACAGTGTCTGTGGTCTGGTAGAGACGCCCTGAAAATCATCAGATTTGCACAAGGCTGTTGAGCTTTGTCGTTTCTAGGCCGCATACAGGGCCTCAATGATGGGGCAATCGGGCACCTTGGTTCCACTGCATTCCGCCACCATCTTTTTCAGGACATCTTCCAGCTTTCTCAAATCTGCTATTTTTTGCTGAACATCGCTTAAATGTTCTTCCGTAACAGATTTGACCTCTGAACAGCTTGGATTACCGCCATCTACGAGAGATAACAAGGTGCGTATTTCGTCGATGGAAAAGCCCAATTGCCGACAGCGGACGATAAGGAACAAACGTTTTACTTGCTCGTTCTCATATTGCCGATGCCCGCCTGCTGTCCTGTCGGCTATGGTCATAACGCCAATTTTTTCATAATAGCGGATCGTTTCGATGTTGCACCCGGTGAGCTGGGAGAGTGCACCAATCCCCAATGCTTTCATCGCTAAAACTCCTCAAATTAAAGCTTGCATCTGTAGTCACTACAGATTGTAACATGAGGCCATGAATAATAAAAAGCTCTTCAATGTTGGCCTTGCCGGAACGGTGATCACGGCACTTTGCTGTTTTACACCGGTTTTGGTGATAGTATTCGGCGCCGTCGGATTGTCGGCGCTTGTCGGCCTGCTGGATTATATTCTCTTACCGTTGCTGGCCGTTTTTGTGATTATTACAGGATATGCCGTATGGAAACGACAACGCCAATCGACCAGTTAAAAATCATTCCGGTCTCTACCCTGACCTGCCCCGAATGCGGGCATTCAGAAACCGAAACCATGCCGACCGATGCGTGCCAGTGGTTTTATGATTGCAAGGGGTGCGGCGTAGTTTTGAAACCATTAGCCGGCGACTGCTGCGTTTATTGTTCATACGGCACGATAGCTTGTCCGCCCATACAAGAAGGTGATAGTTGTTGCAGCTAGACTGATCGCCGCCGATGATGACGGGCGTGATTTGGGTCGTCTTATCCTAAAACCGGGCTTTATCTCTGCCAAACCATATATCACGGGCTTGCGCTTCTGCCTGATCAAAAGCCAACTCCGGATGTCTCTGTTTCAAGGCAAAGGCGACCGTTCCGATGATGGCCAGTTCCGGCACCGGCAGGTCCAGCTCGCCGCGCCACATACGCAACAACTGTATTGGATCGAGGTTTTCTTCCCGCCATTTATACACCGATTGATCTGTCATGGCCGGCCATTCCTGCACCACGGCCTCGCCCGCCACCAGCGCATCCACCAGCACCGGTTTCATGGGATTGCGCTGCACTTCACCGCCCCCACCTTTAAAAATCATGCTGTTCTGTTGCCCCAGATACCGCACTGTATCCAAATGCAGCGGTTTGTACGGGGGATGAAACACGCCTTGCAGCTGAAGTGGGGCATTGAAGGGGTTTAGGTCGCGGCCAAAGGTATTCACCGCCGTCCGGACACCCAGCATGGGCCGTAATTCGAACAGAGATTGCAGTGCGGGACAGAAAGTCTCCAATCCCGCATAGACAAGATTATCTGTCTTAAACGCCGCGGCTGCCGCAGGCAAACTCGACGCTTGCGGAATATTGAAGACGTTTAATCCCGCGCGCGTCGGCGCATAGCCCTCGCTATAACCGGCGATGCCATGCATCAGGATCTTGACACCCTGATCGGCCAACAGGCGGGCAGCAAGAATAAACCAGGGTTGCTGCTTAT
>NZ_JBALWD010000008.1:70507-149096 GCF_036960985.1 Sneathiella sp.
GGCCAGTCCAGATCTATGGTGGCCGTGATATTTGTATCCAGAAAATTGTCGCGGGCGGCGGCCACCATGCCGGCCAGCTCCTCACCTGTCTCCCCGGTGCGCCGCAGCAACAAGAGAAAAGCGCCGACTTGCAACGGGTCCGCTTTTCCCCTCAGGATCAAGCCCATGGCGGCACGCGCTTCGTCAAAGGTCAAATGCCGCCACATTTTTGGGCCCTTGCCCAGAATGCGCACATACTCGGCGAACGGATGGTCGGTTGTCATGATTAAAATTCTGTTCCGGAAATTCTAGAAAAAATCGAGCAGGCGTTTCAAATACTCCCGCTCCAGCACATCCCGTGACGGATCGGACAGGCGTCGCTGTACTTCACTGCGGATGGAACGGGTTTTGTTAAAGGCATCGGTTGCCCCTTCCAACACACCAGTGTCCATACCGCGGCCCTGACTGCCTTCTTGCTGTCCAGGCTGACGACCCAAGGGATCTCGGCCTTGGCCTTGTTGCATCCCGGTCGACGGCCCGCCTTGCCCCTGACCATTCTCCATCATTTGCTGGGCCATGGCTTCCGCGCCCTGGCGCATATTCTCCAGCGCCTCGCCTTCGGATTGCTGAGCCCCTTTTCCTTGACCCTGTTCAAGCGATTTGCGCGCCTCATTCATGGATCGTTCAGCCCGGCCGAGGCCTTGTGGGATCTCACCCTTCTCACCCAGACGGCCCATCAGGTCGCCCAACATCTGGCGCAGGGCTTCCTGACCGGTTGCCAGACCCTCCATTCCGTTTTTACCCTGCCCGCCGGACTGCCCAGGATTTTGGGATTGTTCCTGTTGCTGGCCATTTTGTTGAGGCTGAGCATTCTGGTTTTCTTGCGACTGGCGGAAAGTTTCATCCAACAACTCCTGTTGCCGGCGCATCAAATCGCCGAGCTCATTGAGCATCTGTTGCTGGGCTTGCTGGCTTTGCGACGGTTGGCCGCGCTGCGCATTCTGCAAATTCTCCATGATATCCTGCAGCTCGCTTAATAACTGGCGGGCCGCGTCCCGTGCCCCGTTACGGGCAAATTGATCGATTTTATCCAGTAGATTCTGTAATCCGTCACGATTGACAGTTCTGTCATTACTGTTTGGATCCGCCGGAGATTGCGATGCCGTATCCTGTTGCTGAGCCGCTAGTGCTTGCAAAAAATTATCCATAGCCGCCCGCAAATCGTCGACCAATTCCTTGATCTGTGCATCACTCGCGTCGTTGTTAAGGGCTTCCATCAGTGCCTGTTCTGCCGCGCGAAGGGCCGCTTCCGCCATGGAAAGATCGCCATTCTCCAGTCGTAACGCCGTATCCCAAAGCAGGTCAACCACTTCATCGATGGCTTCTTGGCCGCCGCCATGGGTCAGTAAAGACTGAGCCGTCGAGATCAACAGGATGGCAACGAAATCACCGTTGAGAGCTTCGGGTATCAGCGAGATGGCAGCAAGGGCAATAACGGCATTTGGTTTGTTAAGCTCTGGATCGGCCGCAAGATTACGGCGTTGCTCAATCAATGCCTTGGCGATCGGATGGGTGAAGGTCCGTTCAGGCAGGACCATGACAGTTACTTCGGATTGACCTTTTTGGCCAAGAAGATCCTCGACGTACAAGACAAGTTCAACATCAAGTCCGGCCCACGGATGAGCGGTTAAATCGTGATAGCTTTTCCCGACCACTTGCGATGTCCCGCGGCCCGGCGCCGGTAAATTCAACTTAATTTTTTCGTCGGAATTTTTCCGGCTGATTTCAGCCCCAATCTGACTAACCCCGTAATCATCCAGCGCCCTGTATTGAAGATGAAAAGCGGATCGCTCCGTTACTTCAGGGGGGACGAGCAAAGAGATTGTTGGCAGCTCATCCGCAACAATGGTCAGGTTCCACCGCGCCGCGATATCGCCGTCTTTTTCTATTATCAGATCACCCACTGTTGTGAAGGTTGTCTCGAGTTCAAAATTGCGCGCATCAAGCCGGCCAAAATCTAGCCGTTCCGTTCCCTGCACCAATGACGGCGTCCCGTCTTTTCCGCCAAACACCCGGGCGACAAACGTGCTGCCGGTTGGCACCACATATGATAATGCGGGGCCTTCCTTGAGCCTTGTTTCATCGATTTTTAAAAGGATAGGTGCCTGCCCCGTATAGAGCGGTGGCGTAATCCAAGCGGTCACCTCGACCTTTGGCGTCGGCGTACCAAGCGACGGTGTAAAACCCGCGATCAAACGATCTGCTGCCAAGGGTCCCGCAACAACAAATGACAAAAAAGCCAGCAGAACAATCAATGCCCGTATGCCATAAGTATCATCAATACCCATATCCAGCTTAGGAAAACCGGCACGAACGCCTTTGACATTTTTGCGAAGAGATTTTTGATGGATCCGCCACATCCGGCTGGACGCGGTGTTGTTGAAATTTTCCGCATCGGACGTGTCGCCGAGAGATTGCAACGGTCGATGGTTAAGGCGATTACGTCGTTCCAGATAGGCCAACGCCCGCGCCCGTGTTGGGGGCACGAAGGACCGGATCGCCTTATACAGACTGTAGCCAGCGGCACCCAGAAACAGGCAAAGTGCCAGAACATGTAAGAAATCACCGGTGAACGACCAAAGATCCAGCAGCGACAATGCGATCAGCAAACCGGTGAGGCAAAAGAAAATGCGGCCGTGCAGCCAGATACTTTCGATGAGCAGATTAAAACGAGCGATCAAAACCCGCGTCTCAAAGGCTAAGCCATATCCCCCATCATCGCTATCATTCCGGCGCCGCATTCATCCTCTTTTCAGGTCTGCTGCCAAGACGGCAGTATATCAAGCTTTAGCAAGTCTTCCAAGCTCGGTCGGGCCCGGATCACCGCATATTGATCACCTTTCACCAAGACTTCCGGCACCAACGGGCGGGTATTATACGTTGACGCCATGACCGCGCCATAGGCACCGGCACTCCGAAAAGCAACAAGATCCCCATCTTCTAGATAGGGCATGTCTCGTTGCCGGGCAAATGTATCGCCGCTTTCGCAAACCGGCCCAACCACATCCGCCGGCGCATACTCGGCGTTTTTCTGATCCTCGCGGATCGGATCAATCTGATGATAGCCATCATACATGGCCGGACGGATCAGATCATTCATGGCCGCGTCCAGAATAACAAATTTGCGCTCAGTTGCCTGTTTTACATAAATCACTTCGGACACCAGAACCCCGGCATTACCCACAATCAAGCGGCCAGGTTCAAAAATCACCTGGCAACCAAGATTGCCGATGGCTTCGAGGGCTACGGCGGCATAGGCCGCCGGTTCGGGCGGAATATCCGCATCATACGGGATGCCCAAACCACCGCCTAGATCAACCCGGCTAATATCATGGCCCTCGGCCCGCAATTGCTGAACCAGCTCGCGAACCCGGTTGAACGCATTTTTGTAGGGCTCGAGATCTGTTAATTGCGACCCGATATGAACATCAACACCGACAATTTCTATGCCCGGCAAAGCCGCGGCCTCGCGGTAAATGCGGGACACATCTTGCCAGGGAACGCCGAATTTATTGTCCGCCTTGCCCGTGGAAATCTTCGCATGAGTTTTTGCATCCACGTCCGGATTGACCCGGAAGGTGATGGGCGCCGTTTTTCCCATGGAGTGGGCAACCTCACTCAACACTCTGACTTCGGGCTCTGATTCAACGTTGAACTGATGAATGCCGACTTCAAGAGCATAGCGCATTTCTTGCGGCTTTTTTCCAACACCGGAGAAAACAATTTTCTCGGCCGGAATGCCGGCTTCCAGCGCGCGGCGCAATTCACCTTCAGAAACCACATCTGCGCCAGATCCAAGCTCCGCCAGTGTCCGGATAACCGCCAGATTGGAGTTTGCCTTCAATGCATAGCAGACCAATGAGTTCACGCCGTCAAATGCCCCTGAAAAAACCTTATAATGACGTTCCAATGTGGCAGAAGAATAACAATAAAAAGGCGTTCCTACCTCTTCGGCAATGGCGCGAAGGGCAATGTCTTCGGCGTAAAGTTCACCGTTTTTGTACGTAAAATGATCCATTATTCACACTAATTCCGGGCCGCGCCCTTAACTCTTACTTTTTTCGGTTTTCTCGCTATCAGGGACATATTTCGGCGGGTTTTTGATTCCACATGCGCTTAAAGCACTCCCGACAAATAGCAAGACAAGCATAGTGGTAATGACGCGTTTCATGATGTCGCCCCGTTCGCTAATTTATCTTTCCAAGCGGCGATCTGTTCACGAACCCGCACGGGCGCCGTCCCGCCATAGCTCATGCGGCTGGCAACGGAATTCTGTACACCCAGAACGGCAAAAACACCGTCGGTGATTGTTGGTTCGATCGTCTGCATTTGCGCCAAACTCAAATCTTCCAACCCACATCCATTGTCCTCGGCCAGTTTGACCAAAGCGCCGGTAACATGATGGGCATTGCGAAACGGCATATCGAGCTGCTGAACCAGCCAGTCGGCAAGATCTGTTGCCGTCGTAAATCCAGCACCGGAGGCGGCTGTCATCACCTCGCCATTAACTTTGATATCACGGATCATGCCGCTCATGGCAGCCAGGCAAAGCTGCAGGTTATCGGTCGCATCAAAAACCGGCTCCTTATCTTCCTGCATATCTTTGCCATAGGTCATTGGCAGCCCCTTCATCATCATCAGAAGGCTTGTAAAGGCCCCGGCACTCCGTCCGGCTTTCCCGCGGATTAATTCGGCAGCATCCGGATTTTTCTTCTGCGGCATAATCGAAGAGCCAGTAGAAAAGCTGTCGGAGCATTCAACGAACCGGAACTGGGCACTGGACCAGATAACTATTTCTTCTGCCAACCGTGAAAGATGCATGGAGCAAATGGATGCAAAACTCAGGAATTCCAAAGCAAAATCTCTATCTGCAACACCGTCTAGAGAATTGGCCGTCGGCCTGTCAAACCCGAGTTCTCTGGCCGTCATGTCCCGATCAATGGGAAAAGAGGTACCGGCCAACGCTGCGGATCCCAATGGGCTTTCGTTCATTCGCGTACGGGCATCAGAAAGTCGGCTCCGATCGCGACCAAACATTTCCACATATGCCAGCATATGATGACCGAATGTTACAGGCTGTGCCGCCTGCAAATGGGTAAATCCGGGCATTACTGTATCGGCTTCAGCCGCTGCCTGATCTAGCAACGCATTTTGCAAATCTTTCAGCTCGCCATCCAGATGGTCCATGGTATCGCGAACCCAAAGCCTGAAATCCGTCGCAACTTGATCATTGCGTGACCGGGCCGTATGCAAGCGGCCAGCGGCATCGCCGATCAATTCACGCAACCGTGCTTCCACATGCATATGGATATCTTCCAATGCCGGGTCGGTTTTAAAGTTGCCAGCTTCAATCTCACGAAGAATTGTTTGCAATCCCTCCTGTATTTTAACCCCATCCGCCTTAGATATAATATCCTTAGCGATTAACATACTGGAATGGGCCATCGAACCCATTATATCTTGGGCATAGAGCCGACGGTCAAAATCAATAGAGGCATTGATCCGTTCCATAATTTCAGCGGGGCCTTTGGCAAACCTGCCACCCCAAAGCTCATTTGCGCTCATCGTTGGGCTCACTTTGTAACTATTGGACTGTAATTAACATAATGACCAGACATCTAAAATTCTTCGGCTTTCTGATCTTGCTTACATTTACTAGCCTTGGGGCAGGGACATCAACCGCTTTCTCTGAAAATCTTTCGAACTATATAACGGGCGAGATGAAGAATTTTGCGCCGTATGATGAACCACGCCCTTTCAAAGACTTCAGTTTCACCAATGCTGCCGGAGAGCAGGAGCAACTTTCAGACTACCGCGGTAAAGTCATTCTCCTTAATTTCTGGGCGACCTGGTGCGCACCTTGCCGTAAGGAAATGCCCGGCTTAGACCGCTTGCAGGCGGATATGGGTGGCGACGATTTTCAAGTGCTCGCCGTCGGACAGGATCTGCAGGGTATGAAAAAAGTGAAGAGCTTTTTCGAGCGCCTGGGCCTGGAGAATCTGGCTCCCTTGAATGACAAAACTGTTAAATCAGGCCGGGCGGCTGGGGTTTTTGGCCTACCCGCCACTATTCTGCTGACCCGTGACGGTCAGGAAGTCGGTCGTCTTATTGGACCTGCGGAATGGGATGAGCCAGAATCAAAAGCATTAATCCAGCATATTATCTCGGGCTCATGAGCCCGGAGGCGGGCCTTTGCGGCGGCGACTCAGCAAATACAGGCGGAAAAGCCGTTCCACTAACCAGCTTCCGAGGAAATACAGAATAATGCTAGCGACTGTCACAGTCATCAAGTCAAAGGCGAGACCAAAATCTTGTTCCGCATACCCGACATAAAACTGAAACCCAAGAATGGATAAAAATCCACCAGCGGCAACTATGGACACTAAAAGTCGAATTTTACCATCTGTCCAGGGGATTGCCATCAGGCATAAAAAAGAACCAGCCTGAAACGCGGCACCCCAAAGCTGAAGACCAAAGCCTTCTTCGCTCATTCGGCGTCCAGAACCGTTAGGGCAACATCAACCATGGGTCTTAGAACAGTTTCGTTAGGATTAACCTTGCCGATCACCCGAATTCCCTGCATGACGCCTATAAAAAAGGAGGCTAGGTTCGCCGCATCACGTTTTGATTTGAATGCACCTGATTTCTGACCGCGCGCAATCAGGTCCGTAAGGCTGCTTTCCATTTCTTCAAAAAACAATCGAATACGATCTGCGCATTCATCATCTCGGGACGACCGCTCAACGGCCGAATTCGTTATAAAGCAACCTCGGCGTTCCGGATCCGAAACCTGTTTTTGCATAAACAGATAGAGGAATTTCGTCAGAATTTCCCGGGCATCCCCGTCTTTACGAAAGCTTTCGAGGCGCAGTTGGGAATTTGAGCTATATTGATCCAGAGCTTCCAAAAACAAGCTGTGCTTATCACCGAATGTGTCGTACAGGCTGCCACGATTAATGCCCATGCAGTCGACAAGCTCTTGAACAGAAGTGGCTTCATAGCCCTTCATCCAGAAAGCTTGCGTGGCTTTTTCCAAAGCGTCGTCGCGATTAAAGCACTTCGTTCTCGGCATTTTACCTATCGTCCACTCATACGAAACATATCATTCTCGGCCCTGTTATATACGCATTTCGCGTTAAAGCAAAGCTGTCAGCCCTTCTCTATATGTAGGGTATTTGAGACGAATCCCAAGCTCGGCTTTTATCTTTGCGTTACTAACCCGTTTGCTGTCCGCATAAAAGCTTCGGGCCATGGGACTGAGATCAGCCGTCTCGAAGTCCTGTAAGGGAGGTGGCGCCACTCCAAGAAGCTCCGCTGCATAGGCAACGACTTCTTCCGGTGGAGCCGGCGCATCATCCGCAACATTATAAATACTCCCGGGGCAGGGTTTCGTCATGGAAGCCGACAAAATCGCTGCTAAATCCGAAACATGAATGCGCGAAAATATTTGACCAGGCTTTGAAATACGCCGCGCCTTACCATTTTTCAAAGAGACGAGTTGGTTCCGGCCGGGGCCATAAATACCCGGCAAGCGAAAAATGTGGACCGGCATGCCAAATTCATTAAACAGACGAAGCCAGGATTTTTCTGCATCGACGCGTCGTCGGCCCCGATACCCAGAGGGATTGTACGGGCTATTCTCGTCAACCCAATCACCCTCAAGATTTCCATAAACACCTGTTGTCGACAGATAGCCTATCCAGTGCAATGAGGGTAAAGACCGGATCTGCGCCGCCATTACATCAAAAACCGGGTCACCAACTTCATCCGGCGGCACTGACAGCAGGATATGCGTCGCATCTTTTGCCAAGTCTGCAAAATTCTCAACTGGGCAGTCGCGGCGAAATGGATAGACAGAAAAGGTTTCTTGCGGTTTGTCAGTCGCCGGCGATCGCCCTGTTCCCATGACTTTCCATTCAGGAAAGTCATGGGCAAAAGTTCGAGCTGCAAAACCTAATCCAAAACAAAACAATCGGCGGGTCATTGAGGTCCTATTTCTGCAGAGGTTGCTCAGTTCGTCCCAGGACAACATGAGCCGAGACCGTCTGTTTCACAGATACCAGTAATTGCGCACTGGCGCCAGCACCGCCGCTATCTGCAGCAGACTTTACCATCATGGTTTGCGCGCGTGCATTCTCCATATGCATAACCGGACGTTGCTGCACGAAATCAACCATTCGGACGTGGTAGTCCTGACCCGGCATAGCCGTATTCAAACGTGTCGCTTCCGCGACGGCCAAAGTGTAAATATCCGCCCGCAATTTCGAACGCAGTGTCTCGAACTCCGCAAGGGACGGTGTAAAATCAACATTTGAAATACCGACTTTGTAGCCAGGGTTACTCGCATCTTTCGCGCGATCTTGCAGACCCGCAATATTTTTTTCCTGGATACGAGCTTCCGCTGTCACATACCACCGATTTAGGCCCGTTTGATCTAGCCTTTGACTGGAAGAAGTGATCCGCCAATCCACGCCTTTGGCCAAAGCTTCGAGAGAGGAATTAATTTTTGTTTTCAGGGCGTCAGCCGTTTCTTCCTGCTGAACAAGATCGACAAAGACGGAGACCCGTGCCGTATCCGTTTTAGCCCAGCCTTCTGTTGTAAGATTGATTATCACTTGATCCTGAACAGGATATTGATGTCGCATCGTTTCAGCCGATGCAAGTGGCACGAGGCTAAGAAAAGCAATACTCGCTATAACAAATCTATTCATTATTGGTCTCCGTCTATTTATTGGACATAGCATTCGCATCTATGTGTCAATCTCGTCCAAACTAAGGCAGGTCAACTTTGAACGTTTTTTTGACGCGCCCTGCCATCCTATTGATGACATGATTAAATGACTATATGAACCAAGGATGTCTATTTTTAAAGTAATGAACAGAATTTTCCGCATTTGCCTGTTGTCCATCGTCTTTGGGGCAAGCCATATCGCCCTTGGCAGTGCACAAGATCGGGACGAACAGGCAGAGTATAAATCCTGTCTGACGCTGACGACGCGGGAGCCCGAGATGGCTTTCGAATCTGCTTTAGCCTGGCGCGACAAAGGTGGCGGATTTCCCGCACGGCACTGCGCGGCATTAGCCCTTATGGAAATGAAAAAATACCATATTGCAGCTCCTCGCCTCGAAGAGCTCGCGGAAGATCTGCGAGAATCTGGCTCGCCGTTGGTGGTTGCTGTTTTGGGGCAAGCTGCAAATGCCTGGCTGCTCGCAGAAAATCTTCAACGCGCTCAGGCTGTCGCCAGTGCAGGGCTCGAATTTGAGCCGGATAACATTGAATTACGCATTGATCGCGCCCGTGTTTTTGCTCAAACCAATAATTTCAAGGCTGCATTCGATGATCTGGATTATGCATTGAAGCTGGATCCCACAAGAACCGACGCACTTGTCTTTCGCGGAGCCGCCTGGCGGCAACTAGGCAACAACGAACGCGCCCTGGAAGATATCGAGCTTGCATTATCTCTGACGCCCGACTTATTGTCAGGCCTCGTGGAGCGCGGTATTCTTTTTCGGCTTAGTGGCAAGGACAATCTGGCCCGAGCCGATTGGCTTAAAGTCTTGAACCTTTCTCCCTACAGTACCGCTGCGGAAACCGCGCGTATAAATTTAGAAAAGCTGGACGTTAATACAAACAATTAGGCGCTCATCAAGCGATCCTTAAACGGAGCCGGTATTCCAAAGCCTCGGCGACATGGACACGCTTGACCTCTTCGCTTTGCACCAAGTCAGCCAGTGTTCTGGAGACCTTGAGAGTCCGGTGGTACCCTCTTGCGGACATTTTAAATTTTACCATCGCATCCTCTAGCAATCGTTTACCATTTTCATCGAGAACGACAAATTTTTCCAGAACCTCACCATCTATATCCGCATTTGTTCGAAGTTTTATGGGGTGATCAATTTGCTCGTATCGTTGCCGCTGCAACAACCGAGCACGGGATATGCGTTCCGCGACGACACGAGTCGTTTCAGACTGTCTCGGTTGTGTTAAATCCAGCGCGGATACTGCTGGCACGTCCACATGAATATCGATACGATCAAGCATCGGGCCTGATATTTTCGCACGATAATCACGCCCGCATTTTGGCGCACGGGGACACGCCAATGACGGATCTTCCAGATAACCGCAACGACAAGGGTTCATCGCTGCGATAAGCTGCATACGTGCCGGATATGTAACATGCGCGTTAGCACGTGCCACAACAGCTTTGCCCGCTTCGACCGGTTGCCGGAGTGATTCCAGGACCTGACGGTTAAACTCCGGCAGTTCATCCAGAAACAAAACACCCAGATGAGCAAGAGAAACTTCACCGGGTTTTGCTGTTCTACCGCCGCCAACCATTGCTGCAACGGATGCGGAATGATGAGGATCTCGGAACGGACGCTGCCGGCATATTCTTCCCTCTTTCATTTCTCCAGATATACTTGAAATCATGTTGACCTCTAACGCTTCGGCCGCATCCAAGGGTGGCAACAATCCTGGCAACCGTGAAGCGAGCATGGACTTACCCGAGCCTGGCGGACCTGTCATTAGTAGATTGTGCCCTCCGGCAGCGGCGACCTCAAGTGCCCTTTTCGCCGATTCCTGACCTTTTATATCCTCTAATCGCAACGGTTGAGGTCCGTCAATAATCTCGCCTTTCTTAGGCGCAGAAAGAACCTGTGTTCCCTTAAAATGATTAATCAAAGCCAGCAAGCTATTCGGGGCAAGTATTTCAAGGTCGCCGGCCCAAGCAGCTTCCGGTCCGCTAGCCTCCGGACAGATAATATCGAGTGAGCGTGCAACGGCCTCTACTGCTGTTGGCAAAACACCGGAAACCGGGTTGCAATGTCCGTTCAGTGAAAGCTCTCCCAGAACATAATAATTTTCCATTTCCTCGCGGGGCAATATACCCATTGCTGTTAAAACGCCCACGGCAATAGGTAAATCGTAATGGGCGCCTTCTTTTGGCAAATCAGCCGGCGCCAAATTGATGGTAATGCGTTTCGGTGGCAGTCCAACCCCGAGTGATGTCAGTGCCGCCCTCACTCTTTCCTTACTTTCCGCGATAGATTTATCAGGAAGGCCAACAATTGTGAAAGCCGGCAATCCAGTTGCCATCAATATTTGCACATCGACTTCCAGGACATTCAAGCCTTGGAAGGCAACCGTTTTTATTGTTGCCTGCATACGCGCCCTGATAAAATTAATACATATAGTAAAACTATTATAGCAAGTATTTCAAAAAATGAAATTCTATAAATATCTGACCGCCATCAATAGTTATTTTATGATCCTTTAAGTCAGTCGTTTTTATTCTTGCGCCCACAACGCTTTATTATAATACTTTAACATTATCATATATAAAGGAGCAGGGCATATGGCGGGTAAATTTGAACTTTATGAAGACAAAGGCGGCGAACACAGGTTTCGCTTGAAGGCAGGTAACGGCGAAAATGTTGGCGCCTCTGAAAGCTACAAAGCTAAAGCCAGTGCCCTAAACGGTATTGAATCAGTAAAAAAGAACGCTGCAAACGACGATCGTTTCTCTGTCTTTGAAGGCAAAAATGATAAATGGTATTTCAACCTGAAAGCCGGAAATCATGAAGTTATCTTGTCCAGTCAGGGTTACAGTAGCCAAAGCGCGGCCGAAGATGGTACGGGCGCCGTACAACGCGCAGCAGCGGATGCAAGTGTTGACGATCAAACTGGCTAATTAATGACACGTTGTCGACAGGGTATCCTGATAATTCAGGAAATTTTCTCTTCCAAGCAATCCCAGATTGTCGCCTCAAGTTTGACGCCGTCATAGCGGTTTATTTCTTGAAGTCCTGTCGGCGACGTAACATTAATTTCGGTAAGATAATCGCCAATCACGTCGATCCCCACAAAAATTAATCCTTGCTCTTTCAAAGCGGGACCAATAGTAGCGCAAATATCTCTTTCACGAGAGGTCAGTTGAGATTTTACCGCTTTTCCGCCCACATGCATATTGGACCGGACCTCACCTTTTTGGGGAATCCGGTTAATTGCACCGACGGGCTCTCCATCTACCAAAATAATGCGCTTGTCTCCTTGGCGCACCTCCGGCAGATACTTCTGAACTATCATCGGTTCACGGTAAAACTCCGTAAACATCTCGCAAAGTGCGGAGAGATTCTCGTCATCTGGCTTTAAATGAAAGACACCGGCCCCGCCATTCCCATACAGCGGCTTAATAATAATATCTTTATGCTCCGACCGAAAATTTTTGATTTCATCAAGGTTCGTCGAAATCAAAGTCGGCGGCAAAATACCGTCAAAATGGGTAACGAATAATTTCTCCGGGGCGTTTCGGACACTGACGGGATCATTCACGACAAGAGTTTTGGGATGGATGTGTTCCAAAAGATGCGTCGCCGTAATGTAGGACATATCAAAGGGTGGATCCTGACGCATCAGGACGACATCCACTTCGGTCAAATCTACACGTTCCACGTCGCCTACGGTAAAATGGTTACCCCTCTTTCGGGCTACTGTTATCGGACGTGCGGATGCGATAATTTGGCCGCTCGAAAAAGAAAGATCTTGCGGGCCATAATGAAGAAGGCTATGGCCACGCGCCTGCGCTTCTAAAGCAAGAACAAAAGTGCTGTCTCCATCAATATCAACATCTTCGATGGGGTCCATTTGAAGGGCAACGATTAAACTCATTATTATTCGCTCTTTACTTTAGGTAATTGTCCGCCGATTTCATATTGCTCAGATGGGTGCGAAATATATTCGCTACAACGATATTGTTCAAGATTTTGCGTAGAGAGCGCTTTTCAGTTGAACATAACTGACAATACTCCGCACGCCTGAGATTTCCTTCGCATGGGCTTCAACCCTATCGAGCTCTGCTTGATCCTGCGCAACACCCATTAAATATACGACTTTTCCCACGGTCTCGACTGTGTAGTTAATATTCATAATTTTAGTGTCTGCAAGTAGTTGGTATTTCAGCTTTGTTGTAATGAGTGCATCTGAGGCGAAACTGGGACTCTCACCTTGGCCTTTTACCGTCGTTCGATTATGAACTTGCTTCACACCCTGAACACTCCAGGCAATACGAGCCAATTCAATACGATCATCTGGCGTTGGCACCTGACCCGTGATCAACACAATACCATCATTCACCGTCGTTGCTGTATCGGTGAACAAAGGTTCGCTTTTCTCAAATATTTTGCCTTTAATTTGTGTACTGATACTGGCATCATCCACAATTGTTCCAACAGATCTTTCTTCAGCAACAGCCACGCCTGTTGCGGCAGCGCCACCAAGAATCACTCCGGCACAACCGGATAGAAAAGACATTGCAAAAAGCGAAAAACAAATAAACGCAACAATTTTCATGACATCTTACCTTCTTCGTTTTCTAGAACCGCAGTTGGGCTTTCGTTGGCTACTATAGCTCCTAAATTCGGATGTTAAAACACTCGAAATAAGACAATCACCATGCATTCTCAATATGGCGTGGTAACTTCAAGAATGACGTCACAAGCAAAACATCCATCCGCAATGAAAAAGCACTAAATTTTGGCCTTTCCATGACGAATGCCTCCAAAGCCTTATTAATGCGATGTCTTTGCCGTGCAGAAACCGAATATAGTGCAGCCTCCATCTGGCGCCGCGATTTGACTTCAACCGCGACAAGAAGATTGTTGCGCCGGGCAATTATGTCAATTTCTCCAAACGGTTTCCTGTAACCACGTGCTTCAATGTGATAGCCCTTGCAACGAAGATAAGTCGCCGCCAGCGTTTCGGCGGCGCGCCCCTTAAAGTAAGCGTGTTGTCGAATTTGCCTTTGTTTGTCTTTTAGCAATTGCGCCAAATTTTTGCCCTACTTAAATGTTTGCTTTAGGGGGCTTCGAATTTTAGTTAAACTATTTGCTTGCTCGCAGCTTTTTGGTTACCTAATCTCTGATATAGTAATCCCGTATCGGGTCAAGGGAGTGTAGGTCTTGTTTCTCATAAAAATCGCGTCTCGATCGCGTATTGTTACGATTTGGAAATCAATATCTTCCTTTTGCGCCATCGCGTTGTTGTCGCTTGCCGTTACCGCCTGTCAACAAACACCAACAGCAGACAGCGAACAGGATAAAAAAGATCTTAAGAAAGCGAGCACGGCAACCTCACAAGATCTTGACAAGCTTCTCCCACCGAAAAACAATTCCGCCTTTGAAGACCTTGCCAACACGCCAACAGCCGCTCCTTTTGACCCGTATTCACGGCTAATAGAGCCCGCACCTACTGTAATAGGAACAGCTGTTCCCAGTTTCGGCACCGCGGCGCCTTCTATCAAAGTAGCCATTCTACTCCCTCTGTCAGGAATACATCAAAATATAGGCAACGATCTTCTACGGGCGGCCAATATGGCTCTGTTCGATCTCAATAACAGTCAATTACAGCTGCTACCCTACGATACTAAAGGTACAACTCGCGGTGCAGAAAGCGCGGCGGCGGCGGCTCTCGTTGCGGGCGCCGAGCTCATTCTTGGCCCGTTGTTTTCGACGTCGGTAGGCCCGGTTCGATCACTGACCCGTCCTCGCAACGTCAATGTAGTTACTTTTTCTACAGACACGACTGTCGCAGGAGATGGTGTATTTGTCATGGGGTTGACCGCCGGTCAACAGATACAGCGAATAATGGAATTCTCGTATCGCCAGGGATTGCTCAATTTCGCCGTCCTCGCGCCAGACTCTCCATATGGTGACGCAGTGGTCAATAATGTTTTTGCATCCGGTGACGACCTCGGTTTGAATATTGACCGAGTTATGCGGTATCCCGTCAATGTTGAGCAAGGTGCCCAAGATCTTCATGAAATTGCGAAAGTTATGGGGGACTATACATTGCGTCAAAAACAGCTTGAAGAAGAAATTAAGCTGTACGAGAACGAAACGGATAAAGCGTCAGAAGAATATGTCGAAAAGCTTGAAAAAATGGATACATTTGGTGATGTCTCGTTCGACGCACTTATTATTCCTGAAGGCGGCGCCCGTCTGAAAGAATTGGCACCGCTTCTTTCTTACTATGATATTGACCCCGAAGTGGTCCAATTTATAGGCACGGGCCTCTGGGCGGATCAGTCTTTAACTTCTGAACCCGCCTTGGTTGGTGGTTGGTTCTCGGCACCATCTCCGGAAAAGGCAAAGGCATTTCGGGCGCGATTTGAGCAAGTTTATCAATACCCTCCATCCCGCATTGCAAGCCTTGCCTATGATGCAACTGCTCTCGCGGGTTTGTTAGCGCAAGATCCCCCGGAAGCGAGATTTGATCGCGTATCCATTGAAAACGCAAACGGCTTTACCGGCTATGACGGCATATTCCGTTTTCCGGTAAACGGTATTGCGGAGCGCGGGCTTGCGGTCCTGGAAGTCGGACAGAAAGAACTGCTCATCATAGAACCAGCACCAGAAGGATTCGAGCAGCTTATTAATTAGCTCGCCAATATTTCCGGTAAAAGACTATTGAGAACCAGCCGACCTTTTTTTGTGGCCCAAATATGTTCATCATCTATACTGATTAGTCCATTTTCCGTAAGCATTTGCAAACGATCGTGATTAAGAAATGCTCCTATGGGGCGGCCTGTCGACCGCTCAAAATTTTTGAACCAAACCCCTTCCGTTAATCGAAGTCCCATCAACATAATCTCTTCAGCACGGTCCCATGGATCTGGGAGAGCTTCCTTTACTTCTGTTCCGTGCCCTTTTTCTTCGACATTTTTGAGCCATGTTTCAGGACGTTTAAATTGCTGAGAGGCCGTTCTTAGCCCCGCGTTGTCAAACCGGCCATGGGCTCCTGGTCCAATGCCCAAATATTCACCATATCGCCAGTATGTCAGATTGTGGCGACATTCAAATCCCGGCCGTGCATGATTGGATATTTCGTACGCGGGGCGGCCAACATCCTCGCACATAGCCTGCGTAATTTCAAAAAGAGCTTCTGACTTTTCGTCGCCAGGAATCCGAAACTCGCCTCTTCGAACGGCACCAGCAAACCCGGTATTTGGCTCTATCGTCAGTTGATACAATGAGAGGTGATCACCTGCTAGACTCAATGCCTTTGTCAATTCTTCCTGCCATTCAGAAGCTGTTTGATCTGGCAGAGCATAGATAAGGTCAAACGATATATTATCAAAAATAGCACGGGCAGTTTCGATGGTGGCTATCGCTTCTGAAACGGAATGCTCTCGGCCCAAAAATCGTAAAGCTTCATCTCGCAGAGATTGGATTCCCATAGACAATCGTGTCACACCCGCTTGGCGATAGCCTTCAAAAGATACGGCCTCCACAGACGTAGGATTAGCCTCCAGGGTAATCTCTATGTCTTTTGAGAATGGGAAATGCGAACGAACACCTTCAATCAACTGAGCGACCGTATCGGGAGACATAAGAGATGGTGTGCCGCCGCCAAAGAAAATGCTTGTTACTGGTACATTCGGATGCGAACGCGCAAAATAATCGAGCTCAGCTAGCAGAGCTTTAGACCAACGGGCCTGATCCACGGAATCTCTAACATGACTATTGAAATCACAGTACGGGCATTTTTTCCGGCAAAAAGGCCAGTGAAAATACACACCGAATCCCGGTTCAGGAATATTATATTTCTGAGAAACACGCATCAATTAACTGTCGAAATGCATTAGCCCTATGACTCAAAGCATGCTTGGCAGACGGGTCCATTTCACCAAACGTCTGGTCATATCCGGCAGGTACGAAAACCGGATCATACCCAAAACCGTTATTACCACGGGGTGGCCAAACAGACGTACCTTCGATCCGACCCTCAAAGCTTTCAGTATGACCATCTGGCCAAGCGAGAGTAAGAGCACAAATAAATGATGCTGATCTCTTCGCTGGTTCATTAGCCTGCTTTTCTACCAATTTATCCTCCACGGTTTGCATGGCGAGGGCGAAATCTTTTTTAGGGCCTGCCCACCGTGCAGAATAAATTCCGGGTGCACCGTCAAGCATGTCAACGGCGAACCCAGAATCGTCGCTCAAACTAACAATATTTGTCGCCCGAGCCGCCGCCAGAGCCTTGATCTCGGCATTGGCAATAAAAGTATCCCCGTCCTCGACAGGCTCTGGCAAACCCATATCACCGGCTGAGATTGGCGTGACTCCATACTCGTCCAGCAGCGCCTGAATTTCACGAACTTTCCCCGGATTGTGACTTGCCACCACCAGCTTGGGTCCGGAAAATTTCCGAGCTTCCGTCAAATTCCCAATGCCTCTCGCTGCATTGCACAGAGTTCCGAAACCCCTTTTTTCGCAAGACTGAAAAGACTTCCAAACTGCGCTTCAGAGAAAGGGTCTTCTTCCGCCGTCCCTTGAATTTCGATAATCTGCCCGTTAGATGTCAAAACAAAATTAGCATCTGCTTGCGCATTGCTGTCTTCGGGATAATCCAGATCAAGTACCGGGTTTCCTTTGTATAGACCGCAGGAAACGGCGGCGACTTGGCCCTTCATTGGAATTTCTATTATTTTTCCCTGCTCAACGAGCTTATCAAACGCTTGATATAGCGCCACATAAGCGCCGGTAATGGAGGCTGTGCGTGTTCCGCCATCCGCCTGAATGACGTCACAATCAACCGTTATTTGGCGCTCGCCAAAGCCTTCGATATTGACCAATGCTCGTAACGATCTGCCGATCAATCTCTGAATTTCTACGGTTCGGCCTTGCTGCTTGCCCCGCGCTGCTTCCCGGCCCATCCGAGATCCTGTCGATCGCGGAAGCATGCCGTATTCTGCTGTAACCCATCCCTTACCTGAATTGCGCAAAAAGGGCGGGACGCGCTCTTCGATACTAGCTGTGCACAGGACATGGGTATCGCCGCACTTGATAAAGCAGGACCCTTCTGCATTCTTTGCATAACCAGGTTCCATACTAATGTTTCTTAGCTCGTCAAGGGCTCTACCGGAAGGGCGCATAAAATATCCTTTACATGAAAAACGCTGTTGCCGCACCTTGTAACCCCTGCTCCAGATTGACGCAAGCATCGTGGATCACTACATTCTCCCCTATGTCCATATTTTACGAAATTATCGGCTGAGCCGATGTCAATTCAGGAACTTAATGAAAGAAGCCGCGCGGTTTTTCGGAATATCGTGGAATCTTACGTGCAAACAGGCGAGCCCGTCGGCTCTCGCACGTTGTCACGAATCCCACAGCTGGATTTGTCACCGGCATCCATTCGCAATGTCATGGCAGACTTGGTCGATGCTGGACTTCTTTACTCTCCGCATACGTCCGCGGGCAGATTACCGACACAGTTAGGTATGCGACTTTTTGTTGACGGCATTCTGGAAGTTGGAAACTTGACGGAAGAAGAACGCTCCGACATCAAAGCGCGCTGCATCATCGAAGGTCGAAATATCGAGGAGACATTATCCGAAGCAACCTCGATGTTATCGGGCCTTTCCAATTGCGCCGGTTTGGTCATTGCTCCCAAAAAAGATAGTTCGGTAAAGCAGATTGAATTCGTTCGCCTTGGTATTGATAAAGCTTTGGTCATAATCGTAACGGCAAATGGCATGGTTGAAAATCGGGCCATCGAATTACCCGTTGGATTGTCCGATTCTGCTTTGCAAGAAGCAACGAATTACTTGAACGCAAAGCTCACTGGCAAATCACTCAACGAAACGAAAAGTGAAATTCAGCGCGAACTGGACAGCCACCAGGTTCAGATCGATCAATTAACGCAGGATCTCATCAGTAGCGACATTGCAAGTTGGGGCGGCGAGGAAACACTCATCATACGGGGCCATTCAAATCTACTCCACAATGTCCAAGCACTTGAGGATCTTGATAAAATCAAGGAGCTTTTTGATACGTTAGAAGAAAAAAAAGAACGTATGAAATTGCTTGAGCTTGCAGAAGGTGGTAAAGGAGTGAAAATTTTTATTGGTTCAGAGAACAATCTTTTCTCGCTTTCCGGTACATCAATGATTATCTCTCCGTATCAGAATAGTCAGGATCAAATTGTGGGTGCTATCGGTGTGATAGGACCGACCCGATTAAACTACGCGCGCATAGTCCCAATGGTCGACTATACGGCTAAAATTATTGGTGGATTGTTGGACTAGAATTATTATTAGGATGACATGAGAATGAACGACCCGAAACAAACCCCTCCGGCAAATGATCAAACAGATGATCAAATGGCGGCCCCGACAGCTGAAACAGAAATAGTAAATGACCCCTCTCTGCAAGGAGATGAGGGTGAAGCCGATACGCCGGCCGAAGATAATATTGTTGAGGAGCAAGCTGCCGAGATTGCTGAGCTGAAAGACAAAGTCCTCCGCGCTATGGCAGAAGTAGAAAATATGCGACGGCGGGCGTCCCGTGAAAAGGAAGATGCGCATAACTACGCCGTCACCAAATTTGCGCGCGATATGTTGGCTGTTTCCGATAACTTGCGGCGGGCAATCGATAGCATTCCGGCGCAGGCACGGGAACAAGAAGACGTCAAACATGTACTGGTGGGTATTGAGCTTACAGAATCAGAGCTTTTGAATACGTTCGAAAAACATAAGATCAAGATAATTGATGCGGAGGGCCAAAAATTTGATCCCAACCTGCATCAAGCCATGTTCGAAGTGGAAAATCCCGCCGTAGAGCCCGGCACTGTCTTGCAAGTTGTTCAAACAGGCTATGCCATCGCGGACAGACTTTTGCGACCGGCAATGGTGGGTGTCGCTAAGGGCGGCCAAAAAAAAGCTGACGTAAAAGTTGACCAAAAAGCATAGCTATCTCCACCGCAGATATTAACTATTTTTTGCCAAGCCGCGTTTATATTTCTTAAGCGCGGCTTTTGCTTTTTCGGCATTACTTACTGCATAGCAATAGACACACCCATGGGCGCAGGTGTCATACATACCGATATCTCGTGACGCCACGCATAAACATCCCGCCCGATTTCCCTGCAATTTTGATTCAATATTTTCGCCACCATTCGCAGCAATTCTGTCTTTATCAACGCAAGCCGCGCCCATCAGATGTTCTGTTATTTGTTGCGGTTGAGTGCAGAGTGTCATCCTCATTCCCGACAAGGCTGCAATTCCGCCAAAAAGGGTTGTTTGATTTCATCTGGAGGATCCTGAAAATTGAGGGGCGATTTTTGCTCGAGGCGAGCCAAATTGCGTTTTGTCTTCGCATACGGCTGTGTGAAGGACACGACGACCTCACTAACTGTGGTTTCCAACTGGCGCGCGAGATTCGTAAAATTTTCAAGGTGAAAACTCAGAGGTGTGAGGTCTGAAATAAATATCGGATCATATCGCCAAACCACGGCATGAGGGCCAAAAGGTTTTGCGATTGAAATCATTTGCGAGATAGCATCTTCGGATGAAATAACGGAGGTTTCTATAAGCCGGGGATAGGCTGTTACCGTAAACTGAAAGTAGAAAGGATGATTGTCGGCAATATCTTTATACAGAACTGGCAAGAAAGGTTCAGCATTTCGCGTCCAGAATACGAACGCGTCGACGTCTTCAGGAGCCAACGATATAATTGATTTTTTGTTGTTATATGGATTTTTTATTTCAACAAATTTTTGGGTTACCTGCTGTTGGAACCAATCGCCATAAAACGCTGGAATATCTGTTTTATAACTCGCTGAAATAACTGCCATTTGATGCTCCTGAACCGCAAGAGACATCTTATCACAGATCTAGGACATCCGTTTTCTGTTACGGTATCCATCAATACTGAAAATCACGAGGCCTATCCAAATCAAACCAAAGGCTGCCAGCCGAGAGCTATCAAACGGCTCGTTATAAATATAAATAGCGATAACCATATGCATGGTCGGCGCCAAATACTGAAGCACGCCGATTGTCGTCAGTTTCAGATAGCGCGCTGCGTTGGAAAACAGCATCAGCGGCATCGCCGTCACAATGCCGGTGCCAATTAACAGCAAAAAGCTCGCCGCCTCTCTCGAGAAACCCGCTCCCTCAGTCACAGCAACTGATTCTGCTGGCGGCGAAAATGTAAGATAAAGGACGAACCCAAGCGCGAATGGGAACAGGATCGTCGTTTCTACCGCTAAACCGACCGGCGCCGGCACCTGAACCTTCTTATGCAGCAATGCATAAAACCCAAAAGAAATAGCGAGAATGAGCGAAACCCATGGTAACACGCCAATTTGCCATGTCATGATAGCGACTGCAATCGCGGCCAGCGATACAGCGAGGGTTTGCCACTTATTCAAGCGCTCTCCCAAAAACACCATGCCAAGTAAAATATTAACCAGTGGATTAATATAATATCCAAGGCTTCCTTCCAAAATCCTGTCGTTAGCGATTGCCCAAATAAAGGTCAGCCAGTTCAAACCTATAAAAATAGTAGTGGCGCAAAATATGATGAGTTTTCGTTTATCTTTAAAAATAGCAATAAAGTTTGCTAAATTCTTGGTCGCGACCACAACGAACAAGACGAATATTAAGGACCAAACAACACGATGTGAGATAATTTCAAGGGGAGAAACATGCGAAAGCCACTTGAAATAAACGGGGGCGACTCCCCAGATAATAAAGGCACCAAGGGCGCTGAGCAGCCCGCGAGATTCTTCCGGTGTAAATAAGGAGGATTTTTGTGCTGTTTCTCCAGATGCACTTGTTTCGGTCATCCGATCCCCCCTATTTTCTTTTTAAAATTTGACCATATGTCCTATCAAACCGCTACTCTGGCGTAAAGAAACGATCGAACATATCAGCTATGCAGACGCCCCGGTGATAAATACCACAACAAAAACTGACAAATTAGAGTCATCATGCCTATTCCAACCCTTGCATTAGAGGCGTTTCGAACTTATATACACGACGAATAACCGAACAGTTTAAAGCCCGGGGATCATTGTGGTGCATGATGTGGCCGCGTTGATCTGCCAATCGAGAAGAGGAAAATATGGCTAAAGTAATTGGAATTGACTTAGGAACGACAAACTCCTGTATCTCTGTCATGGACGGAAAAGATGCGAAAGTTATCGAAAATGCAGAAGGTGCCCGGACAACTCCGTCCATTGTAGCCTTCGCTGAAGACGGTGAAAAACTAGTCGGTCAGGCTGCAAAACGCCAGGCCGTTACAAATCCTGAACATACATTATTTGCGATCAAGCGTCTGATTGGACGTCGGTTCGACGACAAGACAACGCAAAAAGATAAAGCGATGGTTCCCTATAACATTGTCAAAGCCGACAATGGTGATGCATGGGTAGAAGCTCGGGGCGAAAATTATTCCCCAAGCCAGATTTCCGCGTTCATTTTGCAGAAAATGAAAGAAACGGCTGAAAGCTACCTTGGAGAAAACGTAACGCAGGCCGTTATTACAGTTCCAGCGTATTTCAATGATGCCCAACGTCAGGCAACAAAAGATGCCGGTAAGATTGCAGGCCTTGAAGTGCTTCGCATTATCAACGAGCCAACCGCAGCAGCCCTTGCTTACGGAATGGATAAAGAAAATCAGACTGTGGCCGTCTTTGATTTAGGTGGTGGTACATTCGACGTTTCTATTCTGGAAATCGGCGATGGTGTCTTTGAAGTCCGTTCAACAAATGGCGACACTTTCTTAGGTGGTGAAGACTTCGACTTGACGTTGGTTGATTATCTCGCTGACGAATTCAAGAAAGAACAGGGCATTGATCTGCGATCCGATAAGATGGCCCTCCAACGCCTGAAAGAAGCAGCGGAAAAGGCAAAAATTGAATTGTCCTCAACGCAAGCAACCGAGATTAACTTGCCGTTTATCACAGCGGATGCATCGGGCCCTAAACATATGCAACTGAAGCTCACACGGGCACAGTTCGAAAATCTTGTTGAGGATCTGATTAAACGGACATTGCCTCCTTGTGAAAAAGCGTTGAAAGATGCCGGCTTGCAAAAAGGTGAAATCGACAACGTTATTCTCGTTGGTGGTATGAGCCGGATGCCAAAAGTCCATGAGACAGTGAAGAACTTCTTCGGTTGCGAACCTCACAAGGGTGTTAATCCGGATGAAGTAGTTGCCATGGGCGCCGCTATTCAAGGTGGCGTGTTACAAGGCGACGTTAAAGACGTCTTGCTTCTCGACGTTACACCTCTTTCATTGGGTATTGAAACTCTTGGCGGTGTATTCACTCGTCTTATTGACCGGAACACAACAATTCCGACCAAGAAAAGCCAGACATTCTCAACAGCCGAAGATAATCAGCAGGCTGTTACAATTCGGGTTTTCCAAGGTGAACGCGAAATGGCCGCCGATAACAAATTGCTTGGAAATTTCGATTTGACAGATATTCCAGGAGCACCGCGTGGTATTCCTCAGATCGAAGTAACCTTCGATATTGACGCCAACGGGATTGTCAATGTTTCGGCTAAAGATAAAGGCACAGGCAAGGAACAGAAAATCCAGATCCAAGCCTCTAGTGGTCTAAGTGAGTCAGACATAGACCAGATGGTCAAAGACGCCGAAGAGCATGCCGCTGAAGATAAGGCACGTAAAGAAAAAGTCGAAATTGTGAATCAGGCCGACAGCCTCATTCATATGACGGAAAAAACCTTAGCCGAAGCTGGTGACAAAGTTGAGGAAGACGTAAAGGCGCCGATCGAAACTGCCCTTACTGAGCTTAAGGAAGCAAAAGAAGGCGATGATGCAGAAGCCATCACTGCGAAAATGGAAACTTTGCAAGAAGCTTCCATGAAACTTGGTGAAGCGCTTTATGCTCAATCACAAACTGAAGAAGCCGGATCGGAAAACGATGCAGAAACTTCTGAAGAAAGTGAAACTTCTGACGAGGATGTAGTTGACGCCGATTTCGAAGAAGTCGATGAGGACAAAAAAGACAAGTAAGAATAATTTGCAGATAACCCGAAAATATTCTTATCCTTGAATAAACCGCTCCGATGAGGCACAACCCTCTCGGGGCGGAATTTCGTTGAGTGATTGATCTAGATATGGCGAAACGCGACTACTATGAAATCCTCGGTATTGACAGCAATGTTGACGATTCCGATTTGAAAAAAGCTTATCGCAAACAGGCGATGAAGTATCACCCGGATCGAAACCCAGGAGATACTGAGGCGGAGGCGTCCTTTAAGGAGGTCAACGAAGCTTATGAAATTCTGAAGGATCCGCAGAAACGAAGTGCCTACGACCAATATGGTCACGCCGCCTTTGAACAAGGTGGTGGTGGAGCAGGATTTGGCGGCATGGGCGGCGGATTCAGCGATATCTTCGAAGATCTTTTCGGAGATTTCATGGGCGGACAGCCTGGCGGCGGTCGAAGCGGCGGTGGTCGAGGTTCCGACTTAAGATACAATCTAGAAATTTCACTGGAAGAAGCCTTCAACGGTAAACAGATGGAGATTAAAATCCCCACGACTGTTGAATGCGACAGCTGTGATGGTAGCGGTGCCGAAGCCGGATCTGAGCCAGTAACCTGCAGTACATGCCAAGGCCACGGAAAAGTTCGGGCACAGCAAGGCTTTTTTACGATCGAGCGGACCTGCCCCTCTTGTCAGGGACAAGGCAGGATCATCGAAAAACCCTGTAAGTCTTGCCGCGGTGAAGGCCGGACCGACAAAGAAAAAACCTTGTCTGTCAACATTCCGGCAGGGGTCGATGACGGCAACCGTATCCGTCTATCGGGAGAAGGCGAAGCGGGTATGCGCGGCGGCCCATCTGGAGATCTGTATATATTCCTGAGCGTTAAGGATCACCGAATTTTCCAACGGGACGGCCAAAATATTCATTGCCGGGTTCCCATTCCGGTCACTGTTGCCGCATTGGGCGGTGATATCGAGGTCCCCACACTTGATGGTGCCCGGGCAAAAGTGGCGATTACGGCGGGCACTCAGTCCGGTCGCAAATTTAGGTTACGTTCCAAAGGGATGCCGATCATGAATTCCCATAACCATGGGGACATGTATATTCACACGATTGTTGAAACGCCGGTAAACCTGACTAAACGTCAAAAAGAGCTTCTCAAGGAGTTTGAATCTGAAGGAAAAGGGGCTCATAGCCCTGAATCCGAAGGTTTCTTCTCCCGTGTGAAAGATTTCCTTGCCGATCTAAAAGACTAGTTCCAGATTCCCGATCTATCTCGCCACGTCGAATTAACTATGCTAAAGACGTAGCCTCGAAATTTTGAGAGTTTGATGACATGAGTGATTTAAAAATCGGCATCGTCGGCTGTGCCGGGCGTATGGGACGGATGCTGATCAATCAGGTAACCCAAACCAATGGATGTCACATTTGTGGCGGCACCGAGCCTGCAGGTTCCGAATTCCTTGGCCAGGATATAATGGCGCTTGCCGGGCTTAGCTCAGCCGGAATACTCATCAGTGACGATACAGATGCCCTGTTTCAACAATCTGACGCGGTGATCGATTTTACGGCGCCGGTAGCATCGGTGGCACATGCCAAACTCGCCGCGAAACATCACACCGTTCATGTTATAGGAACAACTGGCCTCAGTAATTCAGAGCAAGCGGAAATAACCGCTTGCGGCGAAGACGCGGTTATTGTGCAAGGGGCAAATATGAGCCTTGGCGTTAATCTTCTGGCCCAAATGACGAAAAAGGTTGCAGCATTGCTGGACGATGACTTTGATATCGAAGTCCTTGAAATGCATCACCATCACAAAGTTGACGCGCCATCAGGTACCGCCTTGTTACTTGGTAAAGCCGCAGCGGAGGGCCGCAACGTCGACCATGATACTGTTGCAGACCGTGGTCGGGATGGTATCACAGGAGCCCGTAAAAAAGGCGACATTGGCTATGCGGTTCTGCGGGGCGGCAATGTCGTTGGTGAACATACCGTTATGTTCGCCGCGGAAAACGAACGTATTGAAATTACCCATAAAGCCAGTGATCGATCCATTTTCGCTCGGGGTGCCGTTCGCGCAGCACTTTGGGCAAGAGGCAAACCAGCCGGCAACTATGATATGATGGATGTGCTGGGGTTGGGCGACTGAAGAAACCCGCCGGTACGATAAGTATTCAAAGCTCGCGCTATTAATCCCTGAACTTCTTCTTTCTCTTCCTCTCCTAGAAAATTTCCGATTTCATAACTGCGTCCGCGGTTAGTGATCCAAAGCTGGCCTTTGCTCAATAAGCTGCGCGCCCAATAGGCTTGAAACTCGTCCCGATGGGATCGGCCATCAGGAGAAAGCCGCGTAATCAAAACCATATCCTGTTTGATCTCGATAATTTCTCGGCGGCGGCCCGCCCTGAAATTAAGGTGAAACGCCCCAAAAATAAGTAATACATCAAGACCAAAAAACCCAAACACCGGCCAGGCACCCATGGACCAGAAAATTAGTCCTGCAACAAAGCTGACACCGGTAACGGCCGTCATCAGGATAATAAATCCCTTTTTTGAGAGGCTTCGGCTCGGATGCAGCGCAATATAGAAAGATCCGCCGCCCGTTTCAGCAAGCTTATCTTCTTTGTCATTTATGCCGATAT
The DNA here is from genome assembly GCF_036960985.1 of Sneathiella sp. Classification (NCBI taxonomy): domain Bacteria; kingdom Pseudomonadati; phylum Pseudomonadota; class Alphaproteobacteria; order Sneathiellales; family Sneathiellaceae; genus Sneathiella; species Sneathiella sp. The sequence goes on from NZ_JBALWD010000008.1 coordinate 96,994, forward strand.
CCGATTCCCACATAGCGCCCCAAATTGATCATTGCGAATACATTTACCCTATGCCAATAACATAGGATGAAAAAAGCAAATATTCATGAATTTTTTAGGCGCCTTGAAGAAGACAATCCGGACCCGCAGGGAGAGCTGGATTACGTCAATCACTTTACCTTGCTCGTCGCAGTCGTTTTATCTGCCCAGGCAACAGACATCGGCGTCAACAAAGCAACCGGGCCCTTGTTCACTGTCGCTGATACTCCCGAAAAGATGCTGGCACTCGGTGAAGATCAGGTAAGGGATTATGTAAAATCTATCGGCCTTTATAAAACCAAGGCCAAAAACGTCATCAAACTTTGTGAAGCCTTAGTCCAAAACCATAACAGCGAGATCCCGCAAACCCGGGAAGAATTGGAAGAACTTGCTGGTGTCGGGAGAAAAACAGCAAATGTTGTGCTGAATATGGCTTTCGGGCATTCGACAATTGCCGTCGATACTCATTTATTCCGATTGGGAAATCGCACAGGTATTGCGCCGGGAAAAAACCCACTTGAAGTGGAACGAAAATTCGAAAAACGCATTCCCAAAGTATTTTTGCGTCATGCTCATCACTGGCTCATTCTTCATGGGCGCTATATCTGCAAAGCACGTAAGCCGGAATGCGCTCGCTGTATTGTCTCCGATTTATGCACTTTCAAAGGGAAATTGCTTCCTGAATAACCGGCAATGAAGGGCAGCGTCTTTATTCATTTTCTTCGATAACCTGCTTCAAGAGCGCGCTATCCAAATAGGCAGTAATGGCGAAAATCTGTTTCTCGTCATTAAAGTGAACGATCCAGCAATAGGAATTGTGATAGGGCTGACCATTTATCGCCGTCATAAAAGACTTCAATTCGACGATCGCCGTTTGTCCATCCACGTAAATCGCGATAACTTCCAGACGAACTTTGTCTTTGAGCACCTTATTCAGTCGATTAAACGCACCGTCTAAATAGGCCTCCTTGCCTTTAAAGACACCCGCCAGCGGATGCGTTCCCATAACAGTCCGTTCAAAGTCTTCGGCCAGTCTTTCAAGAAACTTTTCTGGCTGATTGGTTTCCCAATACGAAAAAATCTCTTGAATTTCGGTTTTCTGAATTGCCGGCATCAATTTCCTCGTAACCCTAAAAAGTAAATCTATTCATTCTCGTCAACGATTTGTTGAACAAGAGCAGAATCCAAATAAGCACGTACTACTGCAATGTTTTTTTCACTATCAAATTCTACCACCCAACAATATGTATTGTTGAACGGTTTCCCATTCTTTGCCGTCGACAGTGATTTCATTTCGACTACTGCAGTGTTGTTAGCCGTAAAGATATGCTCAACTTTGAGCACTACACCTTCTTGCAAAATTAGATTGAGCCGCGAGAAGGTTGCCGCTAGAAAATTCTGCTTACTTCGATAATGGCCCGCCAGGGGATGTGTCCCTTTAACTGTCCATTGAACATCATCCCTCACCCGAGCGAAAAACTTTTCAGACTCATTATTCTGGAGATGACGAAATAGATTACGTACTTCAACCTGGCTGATATCGGACATGACAATCCTTCTCTATGTTCTATTCGTCAGGACGTTCCGCTTGCAACAAACGCGCCTTCAGCGCCAATGTCTCGAAGGTAATTATTGAAGCAAAGTTTCGTATCCAATTCCGATACAGTCGACTTTTTTCGCGCGTTAATGGAGATATGGCTGACTGTTAGTTGACCGCCACCCCCACCCGGATAGAAAAACAAATGCATGGCACATTCAGATGCCAGGTATTGCCATACTTCTGCCGGGTTATCGACACGCAACAAGGTCGGCGCACCAAATATATCCCGCACTTCAACGACCGATCGCCCAACCATTATTTCCGGTTCCAAAAGAATTCGAGGCTTTACAACTGCGATGGCGGGCGTTGGCGACGAGGTTTTTGGTGTCGGTATGTTCGTCTTTGGAACGACATGTTCTTGGCTTGAAACTGCTGGCTGGCTGGCCTTTTCCGGCAAAATGGAACCCGAATTTGAAACCGTTGTATTTGAACCGCAGGCAGATAGAAATCCGGCAAATCCGATAAGTAATACGAAATGCCGCATTAAGGAACCAAACTCACACTCTTACTTCCAACGCGTTTTTTATAAAGATGAACCATCGCGGCAGTCGCAATGATAGGCGTTATCAAATTTACAATTGGAATGGTGAGGCAAAACGCGATGACCACGCCCATAATAAATGATTCCGCTGATTTTGATTTACGTAACCGAGTGACATCATCGACATCATGATGACGAATTGCGACCATCTGAAAATATTCCCGTGAGATAAGATACCCATTCAGAATATAGTAAACAAACAAATTTATAACCGGAATGAAATAAAGAGGGAGTACGATAATGTTGCAGACGATGATCACCGTCAGAAACTTTACTGCATCCCAAATACTGGACATAATCGGAACGTCATGTGCCTTTTCATCGTTGGGGTAATGCTTCCCCTCTACTGCATCTGAAATATCATCCAGAAACAGTCCTATCAGGGCACTGATAACCAGCGGAAACAAGAAAAAGCCGCCAACAACGAAACCGAGGCCCGTAAGAGCACTGAGCGCCGTATTGACCCATTCCCATTGAAAATTGGGAACATAAGAAGAAAAAACGGTCGTTGCACCGATGCCGAGAAGGAAAAAAATCCCTACGGTAAGCGCCAACGCTTTCAACATTACAGAGCGAAAAGCGGGATCGCCGAGCTGTCCAATAGCCAATGTTATCGCTGAATACACGTCACATCCTCATGTTTTTCGATCTGGTCAGATAACGGTTCATGTATGATGTCTTCGCTTTCTATGCAACTATTTTAAGGCTTTAAGATGGAACTCTTGGCATAATAGGGACTTGAGTGGCAAAATCATGATCACGCTCATAAGCATAAGCTGCCTGCAATACAATATCTTCGCGACCATTCGGCGCCATTATCTGTAGTCCCACGGGTAAACCGTCTTTGGTAAATCCGCAAGGAACAGAAATCGTCGGGCATGCCGTGTTCGTCAATAAAAATGTCATCGACAACCAGGTTAGGTAGTTATCAAATTTTTGACCGTTCACTTCTTCAATATATCGTAAGTTGTGGTCGAATGGCGGGACCATCACGGTTGGACATAATAGCAAATCATAATCGCCAAAAAATTCTACAACCCCCTGATAAAGTACCGCCTGATCCCGAAGTGCCTTACCAATCTCCCCCGCCGTGAGTGCCATTCCCTTTTCAACATTCCAGATAAACTCCGGTTTTAGCTTGTCCCGGTCACTCTCTAGTTTAGGGGCATGCGCCGCAGAAAACTGGGCGGCTCGCAGTACCTGAAACATTTCTTCGCCATCTGACAAATCAAAACAATCTTCTTCCACGCCAGCGCAGTAATTGGTGAAATCTTTTGCGGCGTTCGCACAAATGGCGGCCACTTCCGGATCAATAGGACATACCCCAAGATTGGGGCTATAGGCGACCTTGCCGAACTTTGGTACTGACTTTAGACAATCCACATAGGATTGTTGCGGAGCCGGCAAACTACAGGGGTCGGCAATATGCTCGCCTACCATCATATCCAGCATCAAGGCGACATCGGGTACGTTCCTTGCCATCGGTCCTTCTACGGAATTCAAACCAAATGGAAGACCTGATGGCCCATGCGCTACACGTTTGGGAGATGGGCGCAATCCAACCACGCCGGAAAAACTGGCCGGAATTCGCAGGCTGCCGCCATAATCACTACCTTGCGCCAGCCAAACCTGTCCGGCGGCCAACGATGCTGCGGATCCACCTGAAGAACCGCCCGGCGTTTTGGATGTATTCCACGGATTTGTTGTCGTACCAAAAACTTCGTTAAAGGTCTGGGCACCAGCCCCAAATTCCGGCGTATTGGCTTTTGCAACAACAATCCCACCACACTCTTCCAGACGCTCCACCATTAAGTCCGAATGGGTCGCAATCTGATCTGTATAAATTGTCGATCCTTGGGTAAAGCGGACGCCCTTTACAGGTGTCAAATCCTTAATGGCAATGGGAAGACCATGCAAATGATGGTTGGGGCGATCTGAAATTACGTCTTTAGCAAGCGCGTCAGCATGCTGGCGCGCGCGCTCAAAACACAGCGTTGGAAGAGCATTCACTGCACCATCTGTTTCTGAAATGCGCTTTTCAGACGCGTCTATCAGCTCATGCGGGGATACCTCTCCCGCTTTGAGCAGTGCCACGGCTTCTGTCGCGGTCATTTTTATTAAATCTGTCATGTTCCATTGTTCGCAAAAAAAGGATCGTTTGTACAGCCTTCGCTTGCCCAACACGTCGCAACCACTATACTCGCCAGGTCCTGATTATTGAGTAACGAGAAAATATATGACACCCCAAAAATTTGACACAGCCTGTATTGGCAATGCCATCGTCGACGTTATTGGAAAAACCAATGACGGTTTTCTGGCTAGTGAGGGTTTGACAAAAAACTCCATGATGTTGATCGACAAAGATCGCGCTGAAGACTTATATGGCAAAATGCAGTCTGCATTGGAAATGTCCGGAGGATCTGCTGGCAACACTGCAGCGGGCATCGCATCACTTGGCGGGAAAAGCGCCTATATCGGAAAAGTGCGGAATGACCAGTTGGGGGAAATCTTCAGCCATGATATTCAGGCAATCGGTGTCACTTTTCAAACAGCTAAAAGCACGAATGGCGCGGCAACGGCCAGATGCCTCGTGTTAGTGACGCCAGACGCCCATCGCACTATGAACACTTATCTAGGCGCTTGTATTGAGCTTGGCCCTGATGATATTGATCCAGAAATGATTGCGTCATCAAAAGTGACTTATATGGAGGGATACTTATGGGATCCCGAACAAGGAAAAGAAGCTTTTCGAAAAGCCGCGGCAATATCTCATGCGGCAGGTCAACAAGTAGCGCTCACGCTTTCTGACAGTTTTTGTGTCGATCGGTATAGAGACGAGTTTAAAGATTTTATCCAAACTGGCGTCGATATCCTTTTCGCAAACGAAGACGAGATCAAATCTCTCTATCAAACAGATAGTTTTGATGATGCCCTTGATGCGGTCCGTAACCAAGTCGATATTGCCTGTTTGACGAGAAGTGAAAAAGGATCCGTGATCGTCAACGGAAGTGATGTACATGAAATATCAGCAGAGCAGAATGTCAAAGTCGTGGATACAACCGGTGCCGGTGACCTATTTGCTGCGGGGTTCCTTTTTGGATATACCAATGGCCGAACTTTAGCGGACAGTGGCCGTATCGGATCTATTGCCGCTGCAGAGATCATCAGTCATTATGGAGCCCGACCAGCAGTAGAACTTCAAAGTCTCATTACGAACAAGGCGTAGAGTATAGGAGCATCCTTAACCGTGACTGATAGATGACGACGGGAATAAATCCCGAAACCGTACGAAAACCGTTTAAACAGTTTTTCACCACTGGACGTTTGCGGCTGGTAAGCGGTCTGGTTTTGATGGTTTTTCTGACTGGGCATCTACTCAATCATTCGTTAGGCCTGATTTCGCTCAATGCGATGGAAATTGGTCGGGGAGTGTTTCTTGAAGTCTGGCGTAGCCTTCCAGGAACTATCTTGCTGCTCGCCGCCATCGCGACACATATGATATTGGTATTCGTTAAAATGCTGTCGATCCATTCGTATCGCCGAATACCTACCCGTGAAATCATTCAAATTATTATGGGTTTTGCGATACCACCTCTAATCCTTTTGCATATTATTGGCACCCGCGTTGTACATGAGATTTATGGAATAGACGACAGCTACTCCTTCGTGCTTTTTAGCTTGTGGGTCGCCACGCCGTTGCAAGCTCTTTTGCAAAGTGCCGCCTTAATTTTTGCCTGGGTCCATGGGTGCCTTGGCGTTCATTTCTGGCTGCGTTTGAAGCCGTGGTATAGCTCGGCTTTTCCCATATTATACAGTATCTCTCTAGCGCTACCGATTCTGGCGTTAACAGGTTTTATAAATGGTGCAAATGAAGTCGAAGACCTGTTCGCTGATGCAGCGTGGCGAACTGCTTTTTTTGCGGAACTGGACCTGCCAGAGGGACTCGTCGGATGGGTTTACGAAGTTCGTGACCAGGGATTGCGTCTTATGATCGTCGCCCTAGTCCTACTCGGTGCCAGCCGTTTGTTCTGGATCGCCCATTTCAAACGAAAGAAATTGATTACGGTATCCTACCCAGATGGGAAAACCGTTTCCGCCGCCCCCGGATTAACCATCCTGGAAGCCAGTAACCTTGGAAATGTCCCACATGCGTCCGTCTGCGGTGGACGGGGGCGTTGCTCAACATGCCGTGTCAGGATTGTCGACGGAGAAGTGGATTTGGAACCTCCCAGTGAACGTGAAGCGGCAGTCCTCAAGCGCGTTGGCGCTGTCGAGGGCACCCGGCTCGCCTGCCAGGTTAAGCCTGTCACGGATGTCTCTGTGATCCCGTTGCTTCCTGCCAAATCCACCCCCCAACAAGGATTCAATCAACCAGGCTACCTGCACGGACAAGAGAAAGAAATCGCTATCCTGTTTGCTGACTTGCGCGCCTTTACTAAATTCTCTGAACAAAAGCTCCCCTATGATGTGGTTTTCGTAATCAATCAATATTTTCGGCACATGGGAGAAGCAATCGAAGCCAGTGGCGGTCATCTTGATAAGTTTATTGGCGACGGTGTCATGGCCTTATTCGGGCTGGAAGATAGCCCTGAGATTGCCAGCCAAAAAGCACTCGATGCCGCAACTGCCATGGCAGCAGAGCTGGAAATTATGAACCGAAACTTGAAATCCGATTTACCAATCCCGCTTCGGATTGGAATTGGTTTACATCTGGGGCAAGTTATCGTTGGCAAGATGGGCTACGGCAACGCCACATCCATTACCGCCATAGGGGATGCTGTCAATACTGCAAGCCGTCTTGAAACCATGAACAAAGAATTTTCAAGCCAACTTATATTTTCAAACGAGCTCGCTAAACGATCCGGACGGAATTTTTCATCCCTTCGATCAGAAGAAGTGATGGTTCGTGGCCGCGAGGAGCCAATTACAATCTTTGTCGTTGACGACGCTCAAAAAATGCCTCCCGATAATGGCACCGCTGAAAGTTAAGCGCTACATGCCGCTGGCCATGCTGCCTTCTTTAATATTCTGTCCACCCATTATATGCACATGAAAATGCGGAACGAGTTGACCGGCATTTGATCCATTGTTGGATACGACCCTATATCCGCTCTCGTCAAGACCAAGATTTCGGGCAATATCACCAATTTTTTTGAAGAAATTCCCGATTTCCTCTGCCGTCCCATTGGCCGAGAAATCATCCATATCTATATAAGGACGCTTTGGTATTACCAGGACATGTACTGGAGTCTTCGGGGCAATATCATTGAAAGCAAGAACGCTTTCGTCTTCAAACACTGTTGCGTTTGGAATTTCTCCGCGCAGAATTTTTGCAAAGATATTGTCGTCGTCATAGGCCATGATTTATGTCTTTCATTTCGTCAAGCGTGCCGCTTTTTCGGCCAAGCCCGATAAGCCTTCCCGATCCGCTAGTTTGGCATAAATTTCCACAGGATCAACCCCGGCATCCGCCCAGAGTACACTCAAATGATAGAGTAAATCTGCGCTTTCTGAAATAATCTCTTCCCGATCCTTCAAAGCCGCTGCAATCGAAAGCTCGACAGCTTCTTCTCCTACTTTCTGTGCTATTTTTTTTGAGCCTTCACTATACAGTTTCGCCGTATAGGAACCACTCGGATCGGCGCCCTTCCGGCTTAAAACCGTCGCGTAGAGCTTATCCAGCACATGGGTGTCATTTGACATATTTGTCTCCTAAAGTCGGACCGCAATGCCGGCTTCTTGCATCGCTTGCTTTGCTTCACCAATAGTAAATTCACCAAAATGAAAGATGGACGCTGCCAAGACTGCCGTCGCGTGCCCTTCCCGAATACCCTCTGCCAAATGATCAAGTGTTCCCACACCGCCTGAAGCAATCACGGGGATCGATACCGCGTCGGCGATCGCCCGTGTCAAAGGAATGTTAAAACCAGACCGCGTCCCGTCTCTGTCCATTGACGTTAAAAGGATCTCGCCTGCACCATACTCAGCCATACGTTGCGCCCATTCTACAGCGTCAATTCCGGTTTCCTGCCGACCACCATGGGTAAAGATCTCATATTTTCCGGGATTTGTTTGCTTGGCGTCAATAGCGACAACAATACATTGATTTCCGAACTGCATGGCCGCCTCACGCACCAGTTCCGGTCGGGTAACCGCTGCGCTGTTGATCGATACCTTATCGGCACCTGCCAATAGTAATTTTCGAACATCTTCCACTTGCCGGACACCGCCGCCGACAGTGAGGGGCATAAAACACTGTTCAGCGGTGCGGTTGACGACATCATAAATGGTATCGCGATTGTCAGACGTTGCTGTAATATCGAGAAAACACAATTCATCGGCACCTTGAGCATCATAGATTCGCGCTTGTTCGACTGGATCGCCTGCATCAATCAGGTCAACAAAATTGACGCCCTTTACCACCCGGCCATCTTTGACGTCCAGACACGGAATAATCCGAGATTTAAGCATGCTCACCTCGTACGAGTGCAATCGCTTCGCTCGGGTCGATCCGACCGTCATAAAGCGCCCGTCCAACAATAACACCTTCAATGCCGCTATCAGAAACTGCTAATAGATTTTCGATATCAGAAATTGAGGCAACTCCACCAGACGCAATAACAGGTATATTTATCGCAGCGGCCAAATCACGTGTCGCTTCCAAATTCACGCCCTGCAATGCACCATCTCGATCAATGTCTGTGTAAATAATCGCTTCAACACCAACGTCTTCAAACTTCTTTGCAAGGTCAAGAACTGTTGTTTCACTCGTTTCTGCCCATCCTTCAACGGCAACACGGCCATCCCGCGCATCAATGCCGACGGCAATGTGGCCGGGAAAGGTCTTACAGGCCTCAATAACCATCGCCGAATTGCGCAGCGCTATCGTACCTAATATTACGCGCTGAAGACCTTTTTGCAGCCACATATCTATCGTTGCCAAGTCGCGAATTCCGCCGCCCAGCTGAACCGGAACATCAGTTGCGCCCAAAATACTTTCTACGGCCGCCGCGTTTACCGGCTTTCCTTCAAAGGCGCCGTTTAAGTCGACCAAATGCAATCGCGTGAAACCTGCATCTTTAAAACTACGCGCTTGATCGGCTGGATCAGTATTGAATACGGTTGCAGCGTCCATTTCGCCCCGCAGTAAACGCACACAATTGCCATCTTTTAGATCGATTGCTGGATAAATGTTCATGAGGGTTCAACTGCCCCGAGGTCTTTTTTATAGTAATAACCGTCCACAAATTTTACACCGTTCCAAGCATAATTTGGTTTAACTGCCCAGCGATCATACCCATTATTTTCTAGCAAAGAAATTGCGGCCGTTTGTGTCTCTCGCACATCAACTTCCAATATTTTAAAGTTTTGTGCGACAGCACTTTGCTCGATGACCGCCAGTAATCCAATCGCCAATCCATGTCCGCGCGCATAAGGCGCGATGAAAAATGTCGCTACTTGAGCAATATGCCCGCTCGCTTCATTATTTGAAAAAGGCTTCACCAATTGACCAGATCCGACTATTCGACCTTCAAAGCGGGCGCAATAAAGTTCCCGAACGGGAACAACCAGAACGCCCTTCCAAAACGCTTCTTGAACACCGCGTCGTGGAGGTGTTAACCACCCAAATCCATTGCCATCTGTAATAGCTTGGTCAGCGGCATCACATAGATCATCAAGATCTGATTGCTCGAATTCGTCAATTGACTCAATAACTGGCTGGTTAATATTTCTGCTATTTTCAGACATTTAAGGCTTCCATTTCAGAAAATTGGTAATCAAAGAGAGTCCCGTTTCCTGACTTTTCTCCGGGTGAAATTGTGTTCCTATCATATTGTCGCGCGCTATAATTGCTGTCACCTCACCACCATAATCAACGGTCGCGAGAATCTGCCCTGGGTCCAATGTGGTCATATGATAACTATGTACAAAGTAAGCATGTTGGCCATTCTCTATGCCATCAAAGAGTGGATGAGTGGTTCGAAATGACAGCTCATTCCAACCCATATGCGGAATTTTGAACGAAGAATCCGCCGGCTCAAGCTTAACAACGTCACCAGCAATCCAATCAAACCCTTTGGTTACGCCATATTCTATTCCCCGTGTCGCCATCAGCTGCATACCGACGCAAATCCCGAAAAACGGGCGACCCTTATCAATAACAGCGTCGACAAGCGCTTCTTCCATACCCGTCAAAGCGTTCAAACCCAATTTGCAGGACTTGAAAGCCCCGACCCCAGGAAGAACAATTCGGTCTGCATGACGAATTCTGTCTGGATCACTCGTCACCACAATTTTCATGGCAAGGTTTGCCTCGCGGGCGGATCGCTCAAACGCTTTTGCTGCCGATCGCAAATTGCCCGAACCGTAATCAATTATTACTGTTTCCATAGTAAAACTAAATTCCGCTCTTGGATCGCGACTATGCACCTTGTTTGGTTGTAGATTAAACGATCCACATCCGCTCAATTTGCGTTAAATCACGACGATATTATTTACAGGCTTCCGCCCAATACACCCTTGGTAGACGGTACAGCGTCAGATCGGCGAGCATCAATTTCCACGGCATCACGTAAGGATCGAGCCAAGGCTTTGAAACAACTCTCGATAATATGATGATTATTTTCACCGTAGAGATTTTCGACATGCAAAGTGATGCCGGCCGCCTGCGCAAAGGCTTGGAACCATTCTTTGAAAAGCTCCGTGTCCATTTCGCCGAGTTTATCCCGGCTGAACTCTACGTTCCAGATGAGATAAGGACGATTAGATACATCAAGCGCGACCCGCGTCAATGTCTCATCCATCGGTATCAGCGCGGATGCGTATCGCCGAATACCTTTCAAATCACCGATCGCCTTTGAAAAAGCTTCGCCAATTGCGATACCCGTATCTTCTGTTGTATGATGATAATCAATATGAAGATCGCCAGTGGCTCTGACTTTAAGGTCCATTAAACTGTGACGCGATAACTGCTCCAACATATGATCCAGAAAGCCTATACCCGTCTGAACATCATAGGTACCTGTACCATCGAGATTCAACCAAACCTCAATTTCGGTTTCTTTTGTTGCCCGTTTTACACTACCTTCACGCATGACATATCCTTCCAGGCCATCAAACATCCCGAACCTTTGGCGACGATATAGCAGGATAAGGAAAGAATTCCAAGCAATAGAGAGATTTTGCAAACAACCTTTCGAGATCAGATAAGTGTCTCTTCATTCTCCCTTGTACTCAATGAGCCCGTGCTTTCCCCGTAATCAGCAAAATTGCCCCCTGAGTTAAGGTTCTGCGATTCCTGTTTAATTTGTTTTTCAGCACAGTTCAGGGCAAATTCTATTCGCTCCGCAAGCTCTTTATAATTGTCATGTTGTGCATCGACTAAAATATAACTAAGTATTTCGAAAATTGCTCGAAGATTGGAAGCGCTATCCCCACCTGGGTCAGTTCGATTATCCAGTTCGCTCATCTAAATTTTTCCTCCAAATTATGTTCTTCACCGCGATAAAGACGTGTGCCGACAACAAATGTGAACCTCTGAAGCGCGTAAAACACATGTTTATCGTCTGTAGTCGCCTTTGCATCTTGACCCTCGCGTCAAAATGGTTACATCGTCTTGAACGAGCAAATGAACTTAACAAAAGAAATAATCATGTCTGAAAATCCACCAAGCTGGCGCGGAACGACGATACTATCGGTTCGAAAAAATGGGACGGTCGTTGTCGCTGGAGATGGCCAGGTTTCCCTCGGCCAAACTGTCATCAAGGGAAACGCCCGAAAAGTGCGGCGTATTGGTGCTGCACAGGATGTTATTGTCGGGTTCGCTGGCGCAACAGCAGACGCATTTACCTTGTTTGAGCGGCTGGAAGGAAAGCTGGAACAACATCCCGGCAATTTAACCCGGGCCTGCGTTGAACTGGCCAAAGATTGGCGAACTGACAAATACTTACGTCGACTAGAAGCGATGATGGCTGTGGCAGATGCTACAACTTCGTTAATTCTCACCGGCAATGGGGATGTTCTGGAACCTGAAGACGGCATTATTGCCATTGGATCCGGAGGCAACTTTGCGTTGGCGGCAGCCAGAGCACTGGTTGACCGTGACGATATGGAAGCAGAAGATATTGCGAGAAAATCCCTCAAAATCGCCGCTGAAATCTGTGTATATACGAACGAAAATGTAATTGTTGAAAGTATTCAAAATAATGTCTGATCTATCGCCACGTGAAATAGTTTATGAACTAGATCGCTATATAATTGGACAAGCTGATGCGAAGCGGTCCGTTTCTATCGCCTTGCGTAACCGCTGGCGCCGTCAGCAGCTTCCAGAAGAAATGCGCGAGGAAGTGCTGCCAAAGAACATATTGATGATCGGCCCGACAGGTGTTGGTAAAACGGAAATCTCTCGCCGCCTGGCGAAGTTGGCTCACGCGCCTTTTTTGAAAGTGGAAGCCACAAAATTCACCGAAGTCGGCTATGTCGGAAGAGATGTCGAACAAATCATTCGTGACCTGATTGAAATTGCCTTGAACATGGTCCGTGCTGATCAACGTGAGCAGGTTGTAGCCAAGGCAGAGCTAGCCGCTGAAGAGCGTGTTCTAGATGCATTGGTTGGCGAAAAGTCCTCTTCAGATACTCGCCAGAAATTCCGTAAAATGCTGCGAGAAGGCGAACTTGACGAGAAGGAAATCGAACTTGAACTTCTCGATACCGGAAATTCCGGCATGCCGACATTTGATATTCCCGGAATGCCGGGCTCGCAAATGGGCATGCTCAATATTAACGACATGTTGGGAAAACTTGGTGGACCCCGAACGAAATCTCGTAAACTGGTAGTGAAAGATAGCTATAAAATTCTTATCGATGAAGAAAGTGATAAGCTTCTTGATGAGGAAGGCGTTGTTCGAGAAGCAATAGCGTTGGTCGAAAATAATGGTATTGTGTTTCTAGATGAGATTGACAAAATTTGCGCACGAAGTGACCGGCAAGGCGCTGATGTCAGCCGTGAGGGTGTGCAACGGGATCTATTGCCACTCATTGAAGGAACAATTGTCAGTACGAAATACGGAACAATTCGCACAGACCACATTCTGTTTGTTGCCTCCGGCGCTTTCCATATTGCAAAGCCCTCCGACCTCCTGCCCGAGCTACAAGGCAGACTTCCGATCCGCGTTGAGTTGCGCGCCCTGACCAAAGATGATTTCAAACGTATTTTAACAGAGCCGGAAGCCAGTCTGATCAAACAGTATGTCGCTCTTTTAGGAACTGAAGAAGTTGTTCTCAACTTCACGGACGACGCCATCGAGGAAATTGCGACGATTTCCGCTGATGTAAATGCGGCAGTGGAAAATATTGGTGCCCGGAGATTACATACGGTGCTTGAGCGGGTCTTAGAAGAAATCAGTTTCACGGCTTCTGATAAAGGCGGGGTTACTGTAGATATCGATGCGGCTTACGTGCGTGAGCATTTAGGAGAATTGGCAACCAACATGGATCTTTCCAAGTTTATTCTCTAAGCACTATACTTGGTAAACGCCGGATGGGCATTGCTTCCATCCGGCAAATTTACCGGTGCTTCTGAAGGTAATTTTACCAACAAGCGCCGGAAAATTTATGTGCCCGTGAAATTTGCGGTCCGCTTTTCCGCCAAAGCCTGTCGGCCTTCTATAAAGTCATTGGATTGCAAACACGTTTTTTGGGCTGCTCGGGCTTTCCCCATGTCAAGTTCCCCGCGGGCTATGTCATTCAATGTCTCTTTCATTCCCCTTAAACTCAATGGTGCCAGTGCCGATATTGACTCTACCAGCTGGCTCGTACGCTCATCCAAGTCAGATAGATCAACCAAATAGTCCAAAAATCCGATGGCCTTCAATTCCTCCGCCGACATCTTCTCGCAAGCCAGAAAAAACCTCTTGGCCGGGCCAAGACCAAGCCGCGCAACGGCGCGAGTCAGGCCTGTCGGCGGGTAATGGATGCCAATTCGAGCAGGTGGAATGAAACAGCTCATTCCAGTCACACCAATTCTAAAATCACAGGACATGGCCAAATCCGCACCGCCACCATAAACCCCACCATTCAATGCACAAATTGTCGGAAAAGGAAGCTTTTCCACCATATCCGTCAACATCTCCAAAGGATTTTCGTCAAAGTTATAGCGCCCCAGCTCCCCCAAATCCGCACCTGCACAAAAGCTTTTCCCCGTCCCTGTGAGGATGGCAACCCTGAGGTCCGAGTTTTCTTTTTGCTTTTCTAACGCCTCGCGCAAATCTTTCATCGTCGTCGGCGACAAAATGTTATGCTGTTCAGGATTATCCAGTCGCACTGTTAGAGTGGTATTTTCAACGTTGATATGAAAAGATGTGCTCATGGTCTACGGTCCTACTTTCTTTTTATTAGGGCGTTTTCTTGACCATATAAGGTTGATATAGATTGTACCACGAGAAACGAAAATCGGGTCGATTAAGGTTTGAACAGTTATGAGTATGCGTCGCCTTCGAATGGGATTAAACACTATCTTGGGGTATCACAAGCAGGGGTTTTTTATTCCGTATCGATATGCAGATACATTACCAAGCGCCGGCAGTCGCGGCCCGTACCGTCAAATTGACGCATTTATGAAGCACGTAGAACCAGAATTCCTGAAAATTCTAGATTCCCTTGATCAATATAACTCAATATTTTCTTCCTTCGGCCAGCAACCTCCGCCTGCCCCGCGCTGGGAACAAGACTGGTTTCCAAGACTAGATGCAGCTGTTGCTTATGGATTGGTTCGCAGTCTTCAGCCCTCACGCATCATCGAGGTTGGGTCCGGACATTCGACCCGTTTTATGATGCAAGCTATTCATGATGGTTCTCTCTCAACCAAATTTGTGTCCATCGACCCGGCACCGCGTGCAACGATTGAAACGCTCCCAATCGATGTTGTTCGAAATACAGTTCAGCAAGCCCCCGTTACTTTGTTCTCGGAATTGGGTGAGGGAGATATTCTTTTTATCGACTCCAGCCATATTTCAATGCCCGGCACAGATGTTGATCTCCTTTTTCTTGAAATTCTGCCGGGCTTGCCGTCAGGTGTTCTTGTCCATATTCATGATATTTTTCTGCCCGACGATTATCCCGAACACTGGGACTGGCGCGGCTATAACGAACAACAGGCAATTGCGCCGTTTTTTCTGGGAGGCGGCTATGACATCGTTTTCTCAAGCGCCTATGTTACAAGTCGTATGAAGACTGCATTCAACGCATCATCAATTGCGGCACTACCGATAGAGGCTGGGGCCGTTGAAACAAGTTTATGGCTCCGGAAAAACTAGATCACGGATAAATGACTTCTTGTGTGTTCAAATTAAACAAATTAGGCGCATATACCGAACATGTGGCAACAAGTAAAAAAAACAATCCTAGGGGATGAAATCCAGGGGCAACTCCCAGGACGAGTGAAAGACGCGATTGAACGTCAACAAACCCAATCGGAAATATTAATTGCGTGGGTACAAGTATTCATCGTCGTCACCTTTTCGACGCTCTACAGCCTATCACCGAAAACGTTTTCTGCAGATGCAATGTTCGCGCCTGTCCCCTATGCGCTTGCGGCCTATGGAATATTCACGTTATTCCGGCTTGGGCTTGCTTATTCGGGTAAGGTAGGGCCTGTTTTTCTATCGTTATCTGTCATCGCCGATATGGTCCTGTTGATGTTTCTCATCTGGAGCTTTCATGTCCAATATGAACAACCAGCTTCTTTCTATCTGAAATCACCAACCCTTTTATACGTTTTCATTTTCATTGCGCTTCGAGCATTACGTTTTGAGGCAGGCTATGTGTTGTTAGCAGGCGCTTCGGCAGCAATTGGTTGGATGACCCTGCTTGGATACGCGGTTTTCTTTGATGATGGCATGTCTGATATCACCCGGGATTATGTTGTATATACGATGTCTCACAAAATTCTGCTCGGAGCAGAGTTCGACAAAGTCATCAGTATTGTCGTTGTCACGTTAATCCTTGCCCTTGTCATTGTCAGAGCCCGAAAACTTTTGATAAATTCGGTCGCACAGGCCACGGCAGCGGAAGATTTATCTCGGTTTTTCTCGCCCGAAATTGCCGACCAGATAACTCATTCAGAAAGCTGGATCGAACCAGGAACAGGAGAATCCCGCACCGCGGCAATTCTACATTGTGATTTACAAGGCTTCACAAAACTATCCATGGAAAGGCCGGCCAACGAAGTAATTTCATTGTTGGCCGAGTACCAGTCCCGAATGGTACCGGTAATTCAACGGCATGGGGGAACGATTGATAAGTTCCTGGGAGATGGCATTCTAGCGACTTTTGGTGCAGCGGTTTCCACCGATCACTATGCCGCAGATTGCCTCCGGGCGATGGAGGACCTTGTAGATGAAGCTCAACTTTGGTCTCGCGATCGAGAAGCAGATGGCAAAATTGCTATGACAATTCGCTTTACGTCTGCCGTTGGCCCCATTGTTTTCGGAGCCGTAGGCGATGATAGCAGATTGGAATATACAGTCATTGGTGAGCCGGTAAATCTTGCAGCCAAGCTGGACAAACACGCCAAGGACGAAAAGGCGAATGCGGTTACTACACGTGGTGCCGTCGATACTGCTCAACTACAAGGTTATTCGCCACGCGCCAATTTGGAAACGCGCAAGAACCGGACCGTTGATGGCGTTAGCGGAACTGTCGATCTTGTCATTTTATCCGCTTGAATTTTGCGGCAACTTTACTTGTAGGGATCCGCAGCATCACGTAATCCATCGCCTAGGAAGTTGAATGCCAAGACAACCAAAATCACCGGAACAACGGGGTAAATAAGCCACGGTGTCGTCGCCACCGCGTTGATATTGGTCGTTTCATTCAACAACACGCCCCAAGAGGTAATTGGCGGCCGCAAACCTAACCCAAGGAAGGACAGCGCTGTTTCTCCCAGGATCATACTCGGCACTGCAAGGCTGGCGCTGGCAATCAAATGGCTGGCGAAAGAGGGCAGCAAGTGGCGGCCAATAATTCGCTGCGGCGGAGCACCCATAAGCTGCGCTGCCGTACAGAAATCCTCTTCACGAAGTGACAGGAACTTCGATCGGACAGCACGCGCCAAACCTGGCCAGTCCAGTAAGCCAAGAATAACCGTTAGCCCAAAGAACACCAGAATGGGTGACCAGGTGACTGGCAAAGCTGCCGATAGCGCAAGCCACAGGGGCAACTGTGGAATGGATTTCAATAGTTCGATGGTTCGCTGAATGACATTATCAATCCACCCGCCGTAATATCCAGATATACCGCCAAGGATAATACCGAGCGTAAAGCTTATAATTATCCCAATTAAGCCAATGGTCAGGGAAATGCGCGTACCGTAAATAATTCGCGACAAAATATCTCTGCCAAGTCGATCCGTCCCCAACCAGAAGAAAGTCGCTCGCTTTTTTTCCGCCGCACAAACTAAATGTGAAGATGCCTTAAACAATCCCCAGAACTCGTACTCATCGCCGGCACAGAAAAAGCGCAAGGGATACACTTGCTTGTAATTGATCTGATACTCACGCTTCAGGGTCTCTCTGTTAAGTTTTTGCTTATACCCATATACGAACGGTCCAACAAGTTCTCCTTCATGGAACAGATGAATGGCTTGCGGTGGCGCAAAAATGAATTTCGTATTTCTGCCGTGCAAGTCATACGGCGCCAGAAATTCAGAAATCAAAATTGAAAAATAAAATAACAACAAGACAATACCGGCAATGACCGCAATACGATGCCGGCGGAACTTCCACCACATCATCTGCCATTGGGACGCCATGTAAAAGCGTTCCTGTTCCGGTGAAAGTGCTTCGACCGAATACGGATCGAAGGGTTCGTCAGAATGCCAATGCTCTAACGGTTGTTCTTTGTTTGGACCCGAGGTATCCGTCATTTCGTTGCTCCCCCTGACAGCCGAATACGCGGATCGAGAACCGCAAGGAGCACGTCGGAGACAAACATGCCAATAACCGTTAATAGCGCCAGAAACATCAATAGCGATCCGGCCATGTATTGATCCTGGTTCCGTAAAGCTTCAAGCAGCAACGGACCGACGGTCGGCAGACTCAGAACCATACTGACGATCACAGACCCGGAAATAACGTCCGGTAAAAGATTGCCAATATCAGCGATAAAGGGATTGAGAGACATGCGGATCGGGTATTTGATCAGCGCTTTTAGTCGTGGCACCCCTTTGGCTCTTGCGGTTGTCACATATTGTTTCTGCAATTCATCCAATAAATTCGCTCGCAGGCGTCGGATCATGGACGCCGTTCCACTTGTTCCTATAACGACAACTGGAATCAACATATGATCCATGATCGACAGGGCTTTATCAACGGACCAGGGTTGGTCGACGAATTTATCGTCCATAAGCCCACCGATTGAAATGCCGAAATACACATTTGCGTAATACAGGAGCACCATGGCCAGCAAAAAATTAGGCGTTGCAAGTCCCAAATAGCCAACAAGCGTAAACCCATAATCCCCTATTGAGTATTGCCGTGTTGCTGAATAGACGCCGATAGGAAAGGCGACAACGTAAATGAAAACAATTGTCGCGAAATTTATCAGAAAAGATAGCCCAAGCCGGTCTCCAATAACCTCTCGCACAGGCAAGTCATAGGCGAAGGATTGCCCCCAATCACCTTGTATCATGCCCGAAAACCCATCCGGACCAGGCCAAAACCCCATCCAGATAGCATATTGTTCGATCAGGGGTTTATCGAGTGAATATTCTTCTCGATAAAAAGCTATTTTCGCTATGGCTGAAGCGGATTCGCCTTGTGATTTCAGTTCTTCGAGCTGATTGGACAAATAGTCGCCGGGCGGCAACTGAATGATGATAAATGTCAGAATACTGATAACCACCAAGGTCGGTATCATAACCAGTACTCTGTGTACAAAGTAAGTAAACATTCAGCCCCGCTCTATGAGGTCTCGACTTTATGTCGGTTTAACCCCGCTCCCCATCTGCATTTTTCACTTAAAACGACGCCATCGTCAACAAATCGTCTGCAATCGGCGTAAAGTTATTTAGTTTCTTATCAAAATTGCCGCTTTTCAAACTCGCTTACATTTAAATTATTTATCAAACCAAAACAGATCCGGATGATAGACGCCGAACTGCGCACCTGGGTTCCAGTTAAAAATTGCTTCTTCCGGAACATTTTTGAGCGTGTTCTTGACGATAATCGGCTGCAAAATGCCCCCGACGATACCAATTGTAAATTGTTGTTCCGCATGAATATCGAGCATTTCGCGCCAAATCGCCGCTTTCTCTTCCGTATCTGTTGATTTTAGCCATTTGTCATAGAGATCATACAATAGTATGGCTTCGGGTATATCCGCAGGCTCTCCGGACTTCCCTTTTGTTTCGTGATACTGGCCCCATTTCGGCCATTGATAACTGATCTGATTGGTTGGCGCCCGTGTCGCTGGGCTCGACTCTGCACTGGGAATTCCATTTTCAAACCCGGCCCAAACCGACATGACAGTTTCACCAGAGAAAATGCGATTACGAAACACTGCGCGTTGCGACGGTTTGGTAAATACCGAAATACCCACTTCTTGCCAGGCTTCATTTATCAGTTCAAGAATATCCGACTGTTCTGTTGTCTCGCCAGCGGTCTCGATTACAATGACAAACTTTTCCCCATCGGGAAGAAGTCGGTGACCGTCTTCATCGCGATCCGTCAACCCCATCTCGTCAAGCAATTCATTTGCAGTATCCGGATCATATTCCGCCCATTTTGTGCGCAATTCTTCCGAATAGAAATCACTCTGCTCTTGAACAGAATTATTCCCCTCAATTGCGAGACCGAAAAACAGGGTATCATTGATTTCCTCGCGGTCGATGGCCAGAGATAAGGCTCGCCGAAACCGTACATCGCGCATATAGCCGCGCCACATTTCATCTTCCGCATTAAGATTTGGAAAAAGTGCAAAATGGGAGCCACGAACTGTCGGCCAAAGCAACGTCTTGTAATTTGACCGTTCTTCGTTCTCTTTCAGAAATGTCGCATCTTGAAGCTGAATACCGCGGGCCTGTAAATCTGTATCCCCTGACGCGGCTTTGGCAGAGATTAGCTTACCTTCAGATACATTAAAAATGAGCTCGTCAATGTAGGGCAATTGACGCCCTTCCGTATCAATCCTATGGAAATAAGGGTTTCTTTCACCAACAAACCGCGTCGCCGGCGGCGAGGTCATATTGCGCCACGGCTGCAAAGTCGGCAGATTGGGATTATCAAACTTGTACAGATTGTCTTTACGATTATGTTCCGATGCCCAGGACTTCATCTTGATTTTTTGAATTTTGTTCAATTTCGAAACATCAATATATTTCCCATGAAATTTTTTCAAATAATGGGCCGGACTATAAATCAACAAAGGCGAAGCGCCCGCCAGAAGTGGCAGAAAATTCGGGTTTGGTGCATCCCATGTATAAATAACCGTTTCCGGATCCGGAAACTCGACTATCGGAAATTTTCCGTCAACCAATAGCTCCGCTGGCGGTCCCGCAGGGAACAGCTTGATGTTTCCGGCTACATCCTCCCACCAATATCTAAAATCTTCTGATGTGAAAGGCGCGCCATCCGACCATTTATGCCCTTCACGAAGTTTCAGGGTAAATTTCCGGCCTTCCATGACGTCAAAGGATTCCAGTATATCGGCTTCGAGCTGCAAATCCGGTGAATATCCAACGAGACGTGAATACCCGTAAACAAACATCAATTTGACGTCAGATGGATTGCCAATCAGCGTGTGCAGGCGTCCACCATATTTTCCCAATTCCTGGTCCTCACCAAGTTCAACAACACGCGGTGTCTTGGGTAATCGTTCGGTAACGGGCGGAAGGTTACCCTTCGCCACGGCGGGTTCTAAAAAAGGAACTTCAGTCGCCTGCGCTTGGCTCCAGATCAACAGCACAAGAGCACCTGCTACTAAATTCATCCCTTGCTTTACAAATCTTGACATCAAAGCCTTAACTCCTTCGCGTCGGTATCTTCACTTACGCGGACATAATGTCCGTCTCCAATATCCATCATAATCGGGCTACTACTCGTATTCACCGTAAAAGGATGCGGCCACATTTCCGGGTTCGATGCTTTCTCTTCCACCAAATGGGAAAAATCCAATCTTCTGTTCGGATCCGGTTCCGGGACAGCCGCCAGCAGCCGTTTGGTATACGGATGCACCGGATTTTTAAACAAAACGTCCTTCGGCGCGGTCTCAACAAGCCGGCCTTTGCACATCACAGCAATACGATCCGCGATGTAATCGACCACAGCAAGGTTATGAGAGATGAATAAATAGGTCAGCCCCAGCTCTTCTTGGAGGTCTTTCAGCAAATTCAGAATTTGCGCCTGAATGGAGACATCCAGCGCTGACACAGGTTCATCACATATGAGCAAATCGGGCTTTAACGCCAAAGCCCGGGCGATACCGATACGCTGCCGTTGGCCGCCAGAAAAAGAATGCGGATATCGCCGCAAAAAGCGAATATCCAACCCGACAAGGGTCATCAATTCCTTGACCGTTTCTTCGCGTTCTCTAACGGTACCAACGTTATGAATGACGAGCGGTTCCGAAATGATATCAAAAACCGTCATGCGCGGATTTAATGACGAAAACGGATCCTGAAAGATAAACTGAACCTTATTTCTGTAATCAAACAGTTCTTCACCTTTCATCGCCAGAACATCAACATCCCGTCCACGGTCGTTGTATGTCACCGATCCGTCGCTTGCAGACAAAGCCCGCAAGATCAGTTTGGACAATGTCGTTTTACCGCAACCGGACTCCCCAACAAGACCCAAACATTCGCCGGGACGAATGAAAAAGCTAACATTATCCACTGCCAGGACTTCACCGCCCGGTTTGGATCCAAATAATGTCGATTTTCGTGTCGTAAACGTCTTGGACAAATTCCGAACATCCAAAATCGGGCTTTCGTCTCCGCTGATAATCTCGCGGGGATTAGCTTGCTCGAGAAATCGGCTGTTTTTGTCGCGCTTGATTTCACGAATAGGCGTCAGGCGCTCGCCCGGTTTCATATTAAATCTGGGAATGGCGCGCATAAGAGCTTTGAGATACGGATGCTCTGGTGCCGCAAAAATGTCGTCAAGGGTACCTTGTTCCATGATTTTGCCATGATACATGACGACAATTTCATCGGCCATGCTGGCAACAACGCCAAGGTCATGGGTAATCATCAAAATGGCCATACCAAGTTGTTTCTGAAGACCCTGCATCAAATCCAATATCTGTGCCTGAATTGTAACGTCCAAAGCTGTTGTTGGTTCATCGGCGATCAAGAGTGCCGGCTTACAGATCATGGCCATGGCAATCATTGCCCGTTGCCGCAACCCGCCGGAAAGCTCAAAGGGATAAGTATGCAGCGCCGCTTCAGGTTCAGGAAATCCAACCAGCCGCAACATATCGACCGTTATTTGCTGGCCTTCCTCCTTGGATTTTTCGTGGTGAAGATGCAAGGCTTCAGATATCTGGTCACCAATCGTATGCAATGGTGACAGCGAGGTCATGGGTTCCTGGAAAATGATGGAAATACGTCCACCCCGGATACTTCGCATTTCCTTGCTATCGGGCTTGAGTTTCGCAATATCATAAAAAACACCCGGTTTTTCCGGATCGAAAAAGAGAATTTCACCGCCTGTAATACGGGCAGGTTTCGGTAAAATGGACATGATAGCCTGACTAATTACTGACTTACCGGATCCAGATTCCCCAACGAGTGCGACCGTTTTACCTTCCGGCACTCGAAAACTCACGCCTTCAACGGCTTTAATAATACCCTCGGCAACACGGAACTCGACTTTTAAATCTCTAACAAGGAGAACATTTGCCATTAGCCAAAAGTTCCCTTCGCATAGGATGGATATTCCGCAGAGCCCGTTATTCGAAGCGCCCGCAAATTGCGGATCGTCGACGCATCAAAAACGATCCCATTTGAAGAGGCCGCCGAATAGGCTAACCGCACCAATTGATCAAATTCCGAAATTGTTGAATCAATACCCAATCCCAAACCCTTACCTTTCAACTTGAGATGCATCCAACCCGCTTCCCGATCACGCCGTGTCGAGTAATAGCTAAGCTTGAAGTCTCCCAACTCCTCCCATTTGATGGCCCGGTTCATCGGACCGATCATAATTATTCCTTTTTGACTAACCTCTAAGCGGGTCAGTTGTCGAATAATTGTCCGCACTCCATAGCAAAAAAACAAGACAAACAGAAATGCCAACAAATAAACAATGACAGAAGAAGGGTTTAACAACAAGAGAGGAACTGACGTTAAAACAAGTCCGAATAACGCCCGGAAATAGCTTCCAAGTAAGTCTTGTAAGGAATATGCAAAAACTTTCATCATTTAACCATTACCATCGGCTGGATCGGCTTCTACTTTAGGCAGAAAAATATCTTCCGATATTTCATCAATCAGAGCAATTGCCGCCGGCAAGGGAACCCATCTAACGCTCGGATGGTTGCATAGAAATGACATGACTTTATAAATTTGCGCCCAAATTTCCTCATCATGCACCAGATGATGTGTCAATAATCCTGTTGGTTCTCGTACGTCCGCATGACCCGTTCTCCGCGCGATCAAATGCTCCAGAACCATTGTTAAAATCTGGCTTGTTTCAAGTGAACTGCGGCTCCCACGCCAATCTATCGGATCGACATGGGTATTGACTTCCACCATGCCGGCTGCCGGCACTGCCTTTAGCCTTGGTTTATATCTTGAAAGACCAATATACCCCAATTTCGGCAATTGTTGAAGCACCTCGTCATCAATTCTATTCCACGGGGGTACAAAAAACGGCAAAAACTGGTCGCCGAAAAGTTGGCTGAGAATATTTTGGCCATTCGTCAGATCAGCTTCCATCTCTTCGACTGGCCGAGCATTGGAAAATTCTGACTTTTTTGCGCTTGGATCCGCATAATTATGGTGATGAAATCCATGCTGTAAGATGAAACAATCTGTAACATAGTCTGTCAGGGACGAATCAACAGTTTCCGGTATGACAGCCAAGGCCAGCGGAATATTGAAGTGATCACGAAGACTAATAAGGCGGTCGAGAGCCGCAGATGGCGCAATGAGATCATCGTCCCGCCACCAGAATGTGGCCATGCGTTTTTCCGCCTGCCATAAATCAAGTTCGGCGGTGAGCGCCTCCCAGCTGGTCACGATGCGCTCCCGGTCCATTTCTTGATAAGTTCAACAGATTTTGCCGCGCCATTTGTGTCGATTTGTGCTGTTGCCGGCGGGCCTGAAAGCGCCTCTTCAATTTTGGCGGCAAGGATTTCGGCCGTCAGTCCCTTTTCGTCGGCAATTTGCAGCACACCTTTTTGTGCCAGCAAACGGGCACGCAGGGTTTGTTCGGTTTCAAGGCCGCCCGCGTATGGAACAATTACCGCCCGGCATTTCGCAAAGAGAACCTCCATCACCGTATTATAGCCGCCTTGGCTGATGGAAAGGGTGCAATTCATTAGTAAGGTCGTGAAGTCTGTTCGTGCCCTCTCGACAATCACGCCATCCGGAGCCAAAGACGACAACTCGTCAAACACGCTGTCTTCCACAGTTGCCCCAACCATCATCCGCCATGTCAGGTTTTTGGCTGAGCTCAATGCGCGCGCTTTCATAGCCGTCTTTAATAAATCGGTTCCCACGGCGCCGCCTCCGCTGGAGACGATTATTTCATCTTCCCCCGGCGCACCGCTTGGACCTTTGACGCCCGTCTGATCCACGACATATCCTGTATAGAACAATCGGTCGTGAATGCGGCTGGTATGCGGGAAAGTTTGATCGAGGGAGATCAAATCCGGATCTCCATGGACCAGAACATAATTAAAATAAGTTTCGACCAGGGACAGCATTTCGTCATTTCGGCCCGGTTTGTTCTGCGCAACAAGAATATCTCGGACAGAAGAGATAATCACTGGTGGATGATCGTCTGTTTTGGCCGCGTCCAGAAGCGGCAGCAGCTCAAACCTCATTTGCCGACGGCCGAAGGGAAAAAGCTCAAACATCAAAACATCGGGTTTAACCTCGCGCCACAGATCAAGCAATATATTGGCGCGTTTTTGCCGCCAGTCATCATCGATCTGTTCGCCCTCTTCATCTACCAGCACTTTAAAATACAAGTCCGTTGCCCGGGTTGCCGGCAGCTGCACCAAACGGGCGCCGCCCATATCGATCTCAATCTTTTGGCCTCCGGATACGACTGTGACATCGAAACCAGCCCGGACCAGATTTCTGGTTAGCGTGGCGGCCCGGCGTAAATGGCCAATCCCCAGAAGATGCTGGACATAAAAAAGTATTTTCTTCGGGGCGGGCATATTGGTCATTCGCTTTCCAGATTAATGTTGACGTGCTCAGGGCGGAGCGTGCCCGCCTCATCCAAGGTAAAAAGATGCCCTGCGGACCAGTTAAACTCAACCGGCAATTTATCGGTCATGTCCCAATTATAGGCAAGAGACTGGATGGCACGGATAACCCCTTTATGCGTGACAGCAATCGTATGCCCCGCAAGGTTCGCCAGCCAGGGTTTGAGACGGGCAATAACCATGGCGGGCGATTCTCCCTCGGGCGGTGTCATATGGCGGCCGCGAGCCTCGATTACAGACATCTCCGGCCCATAAACCTGGCGGAGCTCCTTAATGGTTTGGCCTTCCCATTTACCCCAATCCATTTCGATCAGCGCTGGCTCGAGCGGTGCGGGTCCGCCGCCGAGCAATTGTGCTGTTTCCTGCGCCCGGCCAAGCGGGCTTATTGACCAGGCATACCCATTGAATTCTTTCGGAATTGCACATTTTTGCAGCAACTCGATCCCTTCTTCGCATAACGGGATATCACGTCGGCCTTGAAGTTTTTTCTCCAGGTTCCATTGGGTTTTGCCATGGCGAATAAACAATATCCGCTTCATGCCAACACCTGCCCAATGTAGTGCTTCAGTGTCTCGGCTGCTTTTTCAATGCCGCGTTCTGACTGGACGAAGCGCTGCGCGGCTTGCGACATCTCCTCACGAACGGAAAAAGAAGCCAGTAGAAAATCTACTGTCTCGGCAAACGCGTCAAAATCCCCCTCTGGCGTTAGCAATCCTGTTTGACGGTCTTTCACCACGTCCGGAACTCCGCGAATTTTACCGGCTACAATCGGCAACCCGCAAATCTGCGCCTCTAAAAATGCCATGCCGTATGCTTCCCCATGGGCGGGCCAGACATAGACATCGGCAAATCTGTAAAAGGCCGGTAAAACCGCCGCCGGCTGCTGCCCCAAATAAACAACTCGGCCAGCAAAGGGCGACAGCAGCTTTTCAATGTCATCGCGGCGATCCCCATCGCCCACGATCAAGAGCTGCCAATCTTCTGTCTTTAGCCGCGGGAGTATCGATCGGAATTGCTCGTAGGAAACAAATTTGTCACCGCTCCGCATCATGGCAACCGCCAGCATATTCTTTTTTCCGCGTTGACCTCCTGCGGTCACAACGAGATCTTCCGTATTTACAGTTTCCTCTGCGGCGTCAAGAAAGGTCTTCGTATCCAGGAAGGGTGGCAAAAAAACCAGCCGGTCTGTGTCCGCAATGAGCGGTTTGAGGCAGGCGCCGTCCAAAGTCGTCATGTGAAACACGCATGCTGCCTGCGAAATCGCCTTGGCGGCCGCATCATACCCAAGTTTCCACGGCCCATTAGCCTGTTTTGGCGCATGGCTAGCCTCGGCGATAAAGTACGGTATGTTTAAGGCTTCACAAACATACGGTCCGATCCAGTCTGGGGATTTGTGATAAACATGATAGGTGAACCAGCCCGCCGGTATTTTAAACGGGGTTGCTCGCCACAGCTCGATCAACCGATCTGCCTCAAGGCGGCCTTCTCGTTCATTCTTAATCTGAGCCTGCACGTCACCTGAAGTCTCCAAGCTGCGAAACGTGGAGACAAGTTCAAGATCAAAGCCGGCATGTTCCAATGCCTTCCAAAGCAACCTGCCCATCCGTCGATCACCGGAAGGTGTCGGATGATCCGGTGGTTTCATAGGCGCATAAAAAGCAAGCTTCACTGGGCCTCTCCCAACTTCTCCGCCAATTTTCCAATCCATTTCCCGGAATCGAATTGCGTCCTCAATTTTACGTTCCCGGCCGCAGCAAATTTTTCGCGTAACTCTGGATCACGGCAGAATTGAAGAATGGCAGCGGTCAATGCCGCTGGCGCCCGCTCTGGCACCAACAAGCCTGTTTCGTTATCAATTATCAGTTCCGAAATCGCCGAGACGTCGGTCGCAATAACGGGCAAGCGCTGACTTTGTGCTTCCATCAATACATTGGGTAATCCATCGCGATCCCCATCTTCGGCAATCCGGCTCGCCAGCAGGAAAATATCAGAAGCCTGAAGCGCCAGCAGCACATCCTTTTGCGCCAAAGCGCCGCGCCAGTCAATCCGGTCGGCAATGCCCAGATCAACCGCCTGGGTTTTAAGTTTTGGTAACAAGGGGCCGCCGCCAATATGTGAAAAAGTCCAGTTCAAATCCGCCGGGAGGGCTGCCAAAGCGGTTAGCAAATCATCATAGCCCTTTTTAACGACTGCGCGCCCCACCGACACCAGTTTTACAGGGTCTCCAGATTTCTCGCCGTTCCGGGTAAAATCTCTCTTATCAAATTCCGAAAACCGGGATAAATCGAGGCCATGATACATCAACTCAACTTTCGTCTCATCCCTGGCGAGGCCCGACAAGTATTTCGTATTCACCGACGTACACGTTACCAACCATTGCAAATCATCCAGCTTTTCTCGGAGTTCCCATTCCGGTGAAGTCCAGATATCTTTTGCATGAGCGGAACAGCTCCAGGGCAGATCCCGTATCATGGCGGCATATCTGGCAACGGATGCTGGGGTATGAAGAAAATGTGCGTAAATTTGCGATACCGTCTCCGGGAGCTCGGCAGCCAGCACCAGCGCCTGTCCAAACCGCCGTATCCTGTTCGGCGTCCGGTCTCGTTTCAAATCTCTCAGCCAGGTTTTTCTCGCCAACTTATATCCGGGATTATGTCGAACAACCCGCCAGGCCCGAATAATCCGCATGGGTTCCTGGTACAAATATTCCGGTAGATAATTTACCGGTGACGAGATCTCATCATGGATAGGATGGGTCTTGGTATCCGTCGGATGACGCAGTGATATGAGTTGTAAATTCACGCCACGTTTCTGCAATGCAAGCAATTCTTGTGCGATAAACGTTTCCGAAAGCCGTGGATAGCCTTTTAAAACAACTGCTACTATCGGTACGTTCTGATCCTGCACGGACTCTAAATTCCCAAGGTTTTGACTATTTTGAACAGTCTTTGTTAAGGGCTCGGACGTGGAATATCAACAAACAATCCGAAAGCAGTACAATTGATCTTTCTCTGATTCTTGGTCACGATCTCGCTCTACTGCAAATTTCCTTCTTGCAGCCATGGTCAAAACTGTGAAAAACTAGCGAATTATTTTATCGCTTTTCTGAAGTGATTATTGGGGTGAGTGGGCGGACTGTGAATTATGGAACATAGTATTTATAAGTATATTCTGCGTCACAGTAAAAAGCAGCAAGTTGTACTTACGATAATGGCGGTTCTATCTTTCCCATTTCTGTATATTTATTTACAGATACCCGCAATTATTATTGACCAAGCCATTTCCTCCAAAGACATCTCCTTTCCCGTTGAGTATTTCGGTGTTGAAATAGACCAGTTTCCGTATCTGTATATGATGGTCGGCTTTTTCCTACTGCTCGTGGTCATTAACCAGGGTTTCAAATATGTCATAAACGTTTATCAGGGAATTTCTGGAGAGCGCATGCTGCGGCGTCTCAGATTCCAGCTCTACAGTCGCATTTTGCGATTCCCCATGCCGACATTCAAAAAGAAAAGCCCGGGTGAAATCATTCCGATGATTACGGCGGAAGTCGAGCCATTGGGCGGATTTATAGGTGAGGCCTTTGCGGTTCCCATCTTTCAGGGCGGGTATCTGCTGGTTATCATCAGCTTCCTGATCATTCAGAACTGGATTATGGCCGTTGCCGCAATTGCGCTTTACCCGCTGCAAGCCTATTTTATTCCCAAGTTGCAGAAAAAAGTAAATTTCCTCGGGAAACGGCGCGTCAAACTTGTCCGCGCGCTTTCGGATCAAATCGGTGAAACGGTGAACGGCGCGGAAGAGGTACATTCTCACGATGGTTCCAACTTTCTGAGAGCCCGTTTTTCAAACCAACTCGACAGCATCTATACCGTTCGATATCGCATTTACATTTTGAAATTTATCGTCAAATTCCTTAACAATTTTATTCAGCAGCTTGGCCCTTTTTTCTTCTACGGAATTGGCGGAACCATGGTGATCAATGGCACTCTGGAAATCGGTGTTTTGGTTGCGGCTATTGGTGCGCATAAAGAAATGGCGGCACCCTGGAAAGAACTACTTGCCTACTACCAACGGCGTGAAGATGCCCGTATTAAATATGGACAGGTGGTTGAACAATTTGAACCTGCCGGTATGCGCGATGAAAGTAATCAATTGGACGAGCCGGAGATCCTCCCGACCCTCGACGGCGAAATGATTGGTAGCAATATCGTCCTTGCGGATGACACGGGTTCAACTCTCCTGGAAGGTTTGAATGTTCGGTTTAGCCTAAAAGAGCGTGTTGCCATTGTCGGTCCCGCTGGATCTGGGCGTGAAGCCCTGACCAGAGTCCTGGCCAGAATTATTGACCCCGACCGTGGTAATTTGACAGCCGGTAGCATCGATTTAACTATCGCTCCAGAGGCTATCGTTGGGCGACGCTTTGCGTATGTAGGACAGCATGGATATGTCTTTAATTCGACTTTGGGAGACAATCTTTTCTTCGGGTTGAAACATCGGCCTCTCCATGAGAGTCCGTATGAAGGCGAAGGCAAAGCGCGACGTGATTTATATATTTCCGAAGCCAAGCTTACCGGAAACTCCCCTGATGATTTGAGCGCCAATTGGTTGGATTATGATCTCGCTTGTGTCGAAGATTCCCCTAGTCTCGACGCACGTGCCCTTGATGTCCTGGCCATGGTGGATCTCAGTGAAGATGTTTACCAGCTCGGATTGCGCAGTGCCATTGACCCACTGGAATTTCCCGAAGCAGCCGAACAGGTTCTTGCCGCACGGCGACGCTTTTTCGAAAAAATCGAAGGCGATCCTAGCCTCAAAAACATGATCGAAGCCTTTGAGCGCGATAGTTACAATACCAATGCGACGCTGGCAGAAAACCTACTTTTCGGCACGCCCGTTGGGACGGCTTTCGATTTGGATCGAATGGCGGAAAACTCTTATGTTCAAAAAGTAATTGAAGAGGCCGACCTGACCGAAACGTTCCTGCGTATGGGGTATCAGGTGGCTTCCTTGATGGTCGAACTGTTTGCCGGCTTGCCGCCAGATCATGAATTCTTCCAACTATATGGTTTTATATCTTCGGATGATCTGCCCGAATATCAGGCTATGAACAGCCGCATCGATTGGGATCACCTTGATCAACTGCGCGAAGAAGATCGATTGAGATTTATGTCCCTTCCTTTTAAGGTAATTCCGTCGCGCCATCGTCTCGGTGTGTTGACAGATGATATTCAGGAAAAAATCGTTGAAGCCCGGCACCAGTTTGCTGAAAACCTACCTGACGATCTGACCGGCAGCGTTGCCTTCTTCAATGCGGATACCTATAGTGCCGCGACCAACCTTCAGGATAATATCCTGTTCGGAAAAATATCTTTTGGCTATGCTCAGGCCGCGGAAAAAATTGGCGCCGTTCTGGCCACTGTCGTGGAAGAAATGGACTTAAAACGGACAATCAGTGCCGTTGGTCTGAATTTCAGTGTCGGCACGGCAGGAGCCCGTCTCAGCGCCGTGCAGCGGCAGAAATTATGTCTGGCACGGGCGATCATCAAGCATCCGGATATGCTGATCCTAAATCAGGCGACCTCATCATTTGATGCAGCGACAGAACAACGCCTTATGAAAAACATATTACAAGAGTTTAAGGGACGCGGACTGGTCTGGTCATTGGATCACGCGGACAAAACAAAGAATTTTGATCAAGTACTCGTATTAAAAAGTGGTAAGATCCAGGAAAAGGGATCCCCAGAAAAGTTATTTCCAGACGGCATAGAATTAGATGAAATGCCGTCGAATGCATAGATTGTTAGGAGATCTTCGATGAGCCTTAAAGAAGAAGTTGAAATCCTGCGGCAAATCCCCCTATTTGCAAAAATAGAGCCGTCAAAAATTAAATTACTTGCCTTCACCTCGGAACGGCTGACATTTCAACCGGGTGATCTGGTCTGCAAGCAAGGCGATAATGGTGACGCCGCGTATTTTATCATGGCCGGTAGTGCCGATGTCATTGTTGATACGCCTTCGGGCCCGCTCACCGTTGCCACATTGAGTAAAAACGACGTAGTCGGTGAAATTGCCATTTTGATTGATATTCCCCGGACAGCGACCATTCAGGCGGCGACAGAGCTGACGACTTTAAAAATCACCAAAGACGTGTTCTTCCGAATGGTCACTGAGTTTCCAGAAATGGCCGTTGAAATGATGCGAGTATTGGCGGAGAGGTTGGTCCGCACCACGGCAGAGCTTCAAAAAGCCAAGGAAAACAACGGCAACTGATCTGCACGGCACTTGACCGCTCTGCTGGAGCCGCATATGCAGAGCTCCTTACTGTTTTCAGAGTGGATATCGAAATGAAGATTGGCGTTCCCAAAGAAATCAAGCCTCAGGAAGGCCGTGTTGCCTTGTTACCGGAGCAGATTAAAAAGCTAACGGATGACGGGCAGGATCTCTTTGTTCAAGCCGGTGCCGGACAGTTATCGGGAATCTCGGATCAGGAATATTTGACGGCTGGTGCGACAATCCTGCAAACCGCAGCCGAACTATTCGGGACGGTAGAACTTATTGTCAAGGTGAAGGAAATTCTACCCGCAGAATTCGATCTCTTGCGAAAGCATCATATTCTTCTTACAAACATTCATTCTGCCAATGACCGTCCACAATTGGATCATCTTCTAAAAGTTGGGCTGATAGCCATTGCGGCTGAAGATACCCATCAATATGGATCCCCCAACTGTCCGCTTGCTGGTGAGGTCGGAGCCTTTGAAGGCATCCGCTTGTCGCTGGCTCATCACGGCGGAACCGGGCGTCATTTTATGTCTCATTTCGGGGCTCCCGTCTCCAAGGCGATTGTTCTCGGTCTCGGGCATGTGGGCCGGGGAGCGCTGAGAACGCTTCTTTCCCTCGGGGTTGAGGTTGTCGGCTTGGATATTAATGCGGGGGCACGAAAGCAAGCTAGTCTTGATTGGCACAACACCCCCTTTCGCGCCGATGACATTTCGAACCTTCATGACTATCTCGGTTCGGCAGATATGATCTTCAACTGCGTCATGTGGCCGAAACATCGCAATGATCATTTGATCCATCGCAAAGATCTTGCTTTGCTCAAACCAACCGCGGTTATTGTCGATATCTCCTGCGATGAAGGCGGCGCCATTGAGACCAGTCGGCCGACAAGTTGGCAAGACCCGGTGTACGTTGAAGACGGCATTCGCCATTTCTGTGTGGACAATATTCCAGGTGCTGTTCCCATTTCCTCTTCAGCTGGCTACGCCACTGCCCTATTGCCCCATATCAAATCCATTGCGAAACACGGTGCCCTGGATGCCTGCCGAAGGGATCCCTGGCTCGCGCGGGGTCTGAACTGTGTTGACGGCATCCTAACGCTGGAAGAAGCGGCGCGGGTTCAAGACCGTGCCTTTACGCCGACAGCTGAGATCTTGAACAAATAGAGTAGTAAAAAGGGACATCATGACCACCTGGCTGTCGGCCCTTTCGATTTATCGCGATAAACGTATTCTGGCGATTACCTTTCTTGGGTTTTCGTCGGGTGTTCCGCTTCTGTTGTCGGGCAGTATCTTGCAGGCATGGCTAACGCAAGAAGATATTGATCTCACTGCCATCGGATTATTCTCACTGGTGGGACTTCCCTACACCTTAAAATTTCTGTGGGCGCCACTCATTGATAATCTACAAATACCCGTTCTCGATAAATTACTCGGGCGGCGCCGTAGCTGGCTGGTGTTTTTGCAAGCTTGTCTTATCGGGGCAACCCTTGTACTTGCCTTTAGCGATCCGAAGGCCGATCTCCTGCATGTGGCGATTGCCGCCCTCCTCGTCGCCTTCGCCTCCGCGTCTTATGATATCATTGTCGACGCCTTTCGCATCGAAATCTGTGATGACAAGAATATGGCTGCGGGGGCGGCGACCTATGTTTATGGCTACCGGGTTGCCATGTGGTTGACAGGTTTCAGCAGCTTCCTAATCGCCGATTTTTTTGGCTGGACCATCAGCTACCTGGTCATGGCCTGCTTCATTCTCATTGGTACTATCACCGTGTTCTTTACCCGAGAGCCCGCTGTCACGGCCCAACCTGAACAGTCAGCACATCCAGCACAGCGACAAGATTACCGGCAATGGCTAGAGCAATCGGTGATCGCGCCTTTTCTAGACTTCATGCGCAAACCCCATTGGTTAATCATTATCCTTTTTACCGTCCTGTACAAATTCGGGGACAGTTTGGCGGGCGCAATGACGAACCCTTTCTATATTCAAACGGGATTTACGTTGACGGAAATTGCGGAGATTGTGAAAACTTTCGGCACGGTCGCGACTTTCATTGGACTGTTTTTCGGTGGATGGCTGCTCGCCGCAACAACAATGTACAAATCGCTCTGGGTGTGCGGCCTGTTGCAAATGTTTTCAAATTTACTCTTTGCGGCACAGGCAAGCATTGGCCATGACCTCGCCTTTCTGGCGCTTACAATCGGTGTCGAAAATATTGCCGGCGGTATGGGAACGGCAGTCTTCGTTGCATATCTGTCCAGTCTTTGTAATATAACCTATACCGCAACCCAATATGCCTTGCTCACTTCATTGACAGCAGTAGCAAGAACAGTGTTGGTCGCGCCTGCGGGATGGCTGGCGGAACAAGTTGGCTGGTTCGAATTTTTTCTGGTCACGACGGTTGCGGCAATCCCCGGCTTGATATTACTTTGGTGGTTGTCCCGAAAGCAGCCGATACCGGAAGAACAAGAGGCACATCTGAGGCCCATGGAGTAATCATGAATATTGCGAACCTACTACAACGAACAGCGCGAACGTATCCGGATTTGCCGGCACTTGCCTATGGAAATGATCTGACTGCGACTTACAAGCAATTTGAAACGCAATCCGCCGCTATGGCGGGTGCTTTGCGCGGCGAAATGGGGCTACAGACAGGCGATCGCGTCGCCCTTATCATGAAAAACCATCCAGAATATTGGATTGCTTTGTTTGCCGTGTGGCGCGCCGGCCTCGTCGCTGTTCCCGTCAACGCCAAGCTCCATATTAACGAGTTTCGCTATATTCTTGAAAATTCTGACACCCGAATGTGTTTTGCGACAGCAGAAATTGCCGATCAGTTGACCCCGCTCATCGATGAGCTGCCTGATTTGGAAGCAGTTCTCTCCATTCACAAAGAAGAGTATCAGAACCTAAAACTTGGTGCCGCCTTACCACTTCAATCCGTCGAACCAGATGATCTGGCTTGGCTTTTCTACACGTCTGGCACGACAGGAAAACCCAAAGGTGCCATGATCAGCCATCGTAACCTTCTCGTCGCAACTCTCAGTTATTTTGCGGATATCACGTCATTAAGTCCTGGCGATGCTGTTATTCATGCTGCGCCCCAGACCCATGGTTCGGGTTTGTATGGCCTCCCGCTGATTGCCAAAGCGGGAATACAGGTCACGCCCAAGAGCGGCGGATTTGATCCTGCAGAGACGTTAGCCTTGATCGCACACTATCCCAATTCCTGTTTCTTCTTTGCGCCGACCATGGTGCATCGCCTGATTGCAAGCCCGGCTTTTGTAAATGCGGATACCAGCAACCTGAAGCTTATCGTCTATGGCGGTGGTCCGATGTATGAAGCGGATATCCGACGGGCCATCGAGGCGATTGGACCCAAATTTGCCCAGATTTATGGCCAAGGCGAAGCACCAATGACCATCACCGGATTATCGCCTTCCATCATCGAAGACGATGCGCATCCCAGAAGGAGTGAAATCCTTGCCTCCGTTGGAACGGAACGTACAGATGTTGAAGTCCAAATCTTTGATGAGGAAGACAATCCGCTCCCGACAGGTGAGATCGGTGAAGTTGTCGTACGCGGTGATGTTGTAATGCTCGGCTACTGGAAAAATCAAGAAGCGACGGACGCGACATTACGCGGTGGATGGCTTCATACTGGCGATATGGGTTGTTTCGACGATGACGGCTTTCTCACCCTTAAAGATCGTTCCAAGGATATGATTATTTCCGGCGGCACAAATATTTATCCTCGGGAAATAGAAGAAGCCCTTCTGACTTATCCGTTGGTAGAAGAAATTTCCGTTGTCGGTCGCGCTCATAGTGATTGGGGAGAAGAGGTCGTTGCCTTCGTCGTTTGTAAAGAAGCAGCCCAAATTGAGCCCCGCGATCTCGACGACCATTGTATACAGCACATTGCCCGATTCAAGCGCCCTAAGGAGTATTTCTTTGTGAAAGAGCTGCCTAAAAATAATTACGGAAAGGTACTCAAAACTGAACTCCGCGAGAGATTGGAAACAGAGGGTTAATAAGGATTGTCAGACCCGCACCAATCTGTAGAATAGGCGGCCACACCTTTCTCTCCTGCATCGTCCAGATTTACCGGACCATCATCATGAACCAAATACCAGTCATCGCCGCGCGAGGCTTGAAAAAGAAATATGGAGACGCCGAAGTCGTCAAGGGAATCGATTTTTCCGTCGGCGAGGCGCAGTGCTTTGGATTGCTTGGCCCAAATGGCGCCGGAAAATCAACGACAATGCGTATGATTATGGGACTTTCCCATATTAGCGGCGGTTCCCTCGAAGTTTTTGGAATGCCTGTCGACAAAATGTCCAGAAAGGCAAAGGCAAAAATTGGCCTGGTTCCGCAGGAAACAAACCTTGATCCCGACATCAGTGTTGCAGAAAATCTAGAGGCCTTTGGCCGGTATTTTGCTCTACCAAAAAATGTTATTGCCGAGCGTGTACCAAAATTACTGGAATTTATGCAGCTCAGCGATAAGAAAAATGCTCCAGTGGTCGCCCTATCGGGAGGCATGAAAAGACGGTTGATCGTCGCGAGAGCCCTAATCGGTGATCCCGAACTTGTTATTCTGGATGAGCCTACGACGGGCCTTGACCCACAAGCCCGCGTATTGATATGGAAACAGCTTACGGATTTGAAAAAACAAGGTCGCACTCTGTTGCTGACCACTCACTATATGGATGAAGCCCAGCGTCTATGTGATCAAATTGTCATCATTGACGAGGGAAATATCCTCGACCAAGGAACACCTGAAGAACTGATTGGCCGTCATGTTAAAGGTCATGTTTTCGAAGTTCAAAAACCTCATCACATGAAGTCGTCGCCAGATAAATGGGATAGTGAGGATATCGGCGATTCCGTTCTTTATTTTGTGCATAATACATCTGAGTTTATTGATGACTTGCCACAAGAGGCCTCCTACCTGCATCGTCCAGCAAATCTGGAAGATGTTTTTCTTCGCCTTACCGGCCGAATTCTTCGGGACAACTGATTGAGATGATCCTTCCAAACCCAAAATATGTTCTCGCCTTTGTGGTTAGACAGTATTTGATTTTTTTGAAATTTGCGGTTCCCACATTGGTATCTAATGTGGCGAACCCTTTGTTATTCCTGTTCGCCTTCGGGTTTGGTCTCGGACAGTTTATCGACACCATGGACGGCATGAGTTATCTGACCTTCGTTATTGCCGGAATGATTGCCTATTCTGCAGCCTTCGCGGCAAGCTTCGAGACTACGATTGGATCTTTTACTCGATATTTTAATATGGGAATCTGGGATGCTATTCTGTCGACACCCGTGACCTTGACGGAACTTCTTATGGGGGAAGTTTTATGGGCGGCAGTCAAGGCGTTTTTTTCAGCCATAAGCGTCCTGATCGTCGGATTGATATGGGGCGGTATCCCCTCAATTTCAGGCGCTTTAATCGCGCTGCCATTCGTCTTTGTCGCGTCAATTTGCTTTGCCAGCGTTGGCCTACTCGCGACTGCCTATGCTAAGGGATACGATTTTTTCAGCTATTTCTTTACTTTCTGGATCACGCCGATGTTCGTTTTTTGTGGCGTGTTTTTTGATATCAACCGGTTTCCTGAAATCATCCAATTATTTGCATGGTTTTTCCCTATGACACATCTCATTGCCTCAATCAGACCTATGGTCGCCGGCCTGCCGGTAGATGGTCAAATGCTTGCCCTTCATACAGCCTATATAATTGCCATGAGCACTATTGCCTTTATCCTAGCCAACCGGAAGATGAGGCAGCGCCTGTTTGATTAACGATCAAAGCAAATATTCGGAAACCTTATTGCCCCGCCTCATGGGCCGCCAACGCCGCCATATTTACCAGATCAGAAACCGTCGCACCAATAGGGACAATTTGAACCGGCTTCGATAATCCAACCAACAACGGCCCGATTACCGTACTCTCGCCGAGAGATGACATAAGTTTAGACGCAATATTTGCGGAATGAAGTCCTGGCATTACAAGAACATTCGCGGGGCCCGAC
This sequence comes from Sneathiella sp., assembly GCF_036960985.1. Classification (NCBI taxonomy): domain Bacteria; kingdom Pseudomonadati; phylum Pseudomonadota; class Alphaproteobacteria; order Sneathiellales; family Sneathiellaceae; genus Sneathiella; species Sneathiella sp. The sequence goes on from NZ_JBALWD010000008.1 coordinate 134,900, forward strand.
AAGCGACAAAATGGATACATGGCCATAAGTTCTGGGTTGAGTGCCACGTCCGCCGACATATCCCCATCATATTCGAAATCGAGCTCTTCCGTATCCAAAAGACAAACCGCTTCACGAATACGATCGGAAGTTACATGCTGCGGATTACCAAAATTGGAATAAGACAATAACGCAACACGCGGTTCATGCCCGAGGCGACGTGCGACTTCCACAGCTTCTTTGGATATTTGGACAAGCTCTTGTGCCGTAGGTAAATTTGTAACCGTGGTATCCGCCATAAAGACAGTGCGATCACGACCAACGATAACCGACACACCGGCCACCCGTTGCCCTTCTTTCGGATCGATTACTTTCTGGATTTCCTTAAACGCAACGGAGAAACGACGGGTCACGCCTGTTACAACAGCATCGGCATCTCCCATGGCGACCATACAAGAAGCAAAAATATTTCTATCTCTATTTACCAGGCGGACGCAATCCCGAAGAAGATATCCTTGCCGTTGCAGCCTATCGAACAGGAAACTATGATATTTTTCCCGATCTTCCATATCGCTCGCGTTATAGATCTCCAATCCCTCAGCGCCTTCGACGCCAATATCGCTCATTATTTTATGAATTTCGGCCTTGCGACCTATTAGAATAGGAATTCCGTAGCCTGCCTTTTGGAATTCAATAGCCGCGCGAATGACTTTTTCTTCCTCACCTTCGGCAAAGACAACCCGGCGCGGTGCGGCGCGGACCTCGTCCATGATCAACTGAAGTGACCCTGCCGTCGGATCCAATCGCGCCCGCAATTCATTGCGGTAGGCATCTTCGTCAATAATCGGACGTCGGGCGACACCCGATTCCATCGCTGCCTTGGCAACCGCCATTGGAACGTGACTGATCAGCCTTGGATCAAACGGTACAGGGATAATATATTCCGGCCCATAAACCGGACGCTGACCTTTATAAGCAGCGGCCACCTCATCCGGTACATCCTCACGAGCCAGCTCTGCTAAGGCTTCCGCCGCCGCAATTTTCATGGCTTCATTGATCGTCGTCGCCCGAACATCGAGGGCACCCCTGAAAATATAGGGAAACCCAAGAACATTATTCACCTGGTTCGGAAAGTCCGAACGACCTGTGGCAACGATAGCGTCGTCCCGAACTTCTGCTATTTCTTCCGGCCTGATTTCAGGGTCGGGGTTCGCCATAGCAAAAATTATAGGTTTCTCACCCATGGATTTCACCATGTCTTTTGTCACCGCATCCTTTACGGACAGACCTAAAAAGACATCAGATCCGGCCATTGCTTCTTCCAAGGTTCGGGCTTCTGTCTCAACAGCATGCGCAGACTTCCACTGATTCATGCCTGCCTCTCGGCCTTGGAAAATCACGCCTTTAGTGTCGCATAAAATTGCATTGTTATGGGGTAGTCCCATGGCCTTGATAAGCTCAAGACATGCAATCGCAGCGGCCCCCGCACCATTCACTACCACCTTCACATTTTTTATGCTGCGACCGGTAAGGTCAAGGGCATTGATAAGTCCCGCAGCGCAGATAATTGCTGTTCCATGCTGATCATCATGGAATACCGGAATATCCATCAATTCACGCAATCTCTGCTCAATAATAAAACATTCCGGCGCTTTTATATCTTCAAGGTTTATACCGCCAAAACTCGGGCCCATCAAACGAACACAATTTACGAACTCATCGACATCTTCTGTATCCAGTTCCAAATCGAAACAATCCAGATCCGCAAATCGTTTGAAAAGGACGGCCTTCCCTTCCATAACGGGTTTTGACCCTAGCGCGCCGAGATTGCCAAGACCCAATACTGCTGTGCCATTAGAGATCACAGCGACACGGTTACCTTTCGTCGTATAATCATAGACTGTTTCAGGATCAGCAGCGATAGCAAGACAGGGAGCTGCTACGCCAGGTGAATAGGCTAATGACAAATCATGTTGGGTGGCCACGGGTTTAGTGGCAATAATTTCCATTTTTCCGGGTTTACCCTGCGCATGGTAGCGTAACGCCTCATCGTATTGCCCGGAATCCCGCTTATCACTCATTGAACTGTGCCCTTGTCTTTATTGTGCTCAAAATTTGCCTAGAAAATAATTATACAAACCTGTTGGCAAACCAGCCTGCTATGTTAGTTTTCCTTCATGCCTACCTTAGTCAAATCCAAGTCGCAACCGAATAAATCAGCGACCCCTATGATGGAACAGTATCTCGCCATCAAAGCGGATCATCCTGACAGCTTGCTTTTTTATCGAATGGGCGATTTTTATGAGCTGTTTTTCAAAGATGCAGAGGTCGCCTCCGCCTCCTTGAATATCGCCCTGACTAAACGCGGAAAACATGCAGGAGAAGATATTCCCATGTGCGGTGTGCCTGTGCACGCAGCAGATGGTTATTTACAAAAATTAATTCGCAATGGACATCGCGTCGCCGTCGCAGAGCAAACCGAAAGCCCTGCCGAAGCAAAAAAACGCGGTTACAAATCTGTTGTTGCCCGCGAAGTCGTACGCCTTGTGACACCGGGAACGATTACGGAAGACTCCTTACTGGATTCGCGCGCTCATAATTTCCTCGTTGCCCTTGCCAGAGTGGGACAGGGTTATGCAATAGCTTGGCTCGATATTTCCACCGGTGAATTTAATGTAACGGCTATATCCATTGACGATATTGGCGCTCAGATATCACGATTAGATCCGGGTGAAATTCTAATGTCAGACCGTTGGCTGAATGAGCCCATTTTCAGAGATTTAAGTCAAGATTGGCACAAAAGTCTGACACTCTTACCTTCTGTCCGGTTTGACAGCCAAAGCGGGGAACGCCGCCTACAATCTCTTTTCAATGTACAAACGCTTGATGCCTTCGGGGCATTTGGCCGACCAGAACTTGCGGCGTGCGGGGCTTTGGTAGATTATGTAGAGCTAACGCAGAAAGGGAAATTTCCACTTATAAAGATCCCAACACAGCAGCTTAATAGCGACGTGATGTCAATTGATGCGGCGACTCGGCGGAATTTGGAAATGACACGCACCATGTCAGGCGACCGGCAAGGCAGCTTGCTGGCCATCATAGATCGAACCATCACAGGCGCGGGTGGGCGAAAATTAGCAGGGGATATAGCCAGTCCGTCAACCTCACCAGACGTGATCTATCTTCGCCTGGATATGGTGACTTATTTTGAACAAGACGATCCGCGGCGGGGAAGGCTGCGAGAAATCTTGAGGCGATGTCCTGATACGGAGCGCGCGTTATCTCGGTTGTCTCTGGGTCGCGGTGGCCCCCGAGATATAGCTGTTATTCGTGATGGTTTAGCGGAAACGGCACATTTACGCCAGACCATGTCCGGAAGTGGACTGAAAGCGCCTTCCAAAGGAATCACTCAAGCCGCAGAGCAATTGGGTTATCACTCAGAGCTCGTAGATCTGCTAATTCGGGCTCTTGCGCCCGACTTGCCGCTGCTAACCCGCGACGGCGGTTTTATCGCAAAAGGCTACCGTGCTGATCTTGATGAATTCAAGGCGTTGCGAGATGAAAGCCGCCGGCACATAGCCAATCTACAAGCGCAGTATGCCTCTCAGGTAAAAGTGCCGTCTTTAAAAATAAAGCACAATAACGTTCTTGGATATTTTATCGAGATTACCCCTCGATTCGTTGATAACATGGAAGAGAAATTCATCCATCGGCAGACAATGGCGAATGCGGTTCGTTATACAACCGTCGAGCTCGGCGAACTGGAAGATAAAATATCTCGCGCAGCCGATCGCGCGCTTGCGCTGGAATTGTCATTATTTGACGAGCTTGCTAAGAACGTAACCGATAGCGGCGCTGTTATTCTAGTTGCCGCCGAAGCGATGGCAACAATCGACGTGGCAGCCAGCCATGCGCAGCTTGCCAAAGAAAATGATTACTGCCGGCCAATCGTCGATGACAGCACGACCTTTGATATTAAAGGTGGGCGGCATCCTGTTGTTGAAGCCGCCTTGCAGGCAACCGCAGAGACCTCCTTTATCGCCAATGATTGCAACTTGAATGAAGAGCGACGGCTTTGGCTTCTTACTGGCCCCAACATGGCAGGCAAAAGTACTTTCCTCCGCCAAAATGCATTAATTGCGGTCATGGCGCAGATGGGTGCATATGTACCGGCGGCCTCGGCACATATCGGAATTGTCGATCGGCTTTTCAGCCGTGTCGGCGCTGCTGACGATCTTGCACGGGGCAGATCCACATTTATGGTGGAAATGGTTGAAACCGCTGCGATCTTAAATCAAGCCGGTTCGCGTGCACTGGTTATCTTGGACGAAATCGGCCGTGGAACTGCAACTTTTGATGGCCTGTCGATCGCCTGGGCTACTGTCGAGAACTTACATGATGTGAATGCCTGCCGCGCGCTGTTCGCGACGCATTATCATGAGCTAACAGCTTTAGGCTCAAAGCTCCCCGCACTCTCAAATCACAGCATGCGGGTCAGAGAGTGGAAAGGCGACGTTATTTTCCTGCATGAAGTCGGTGAAGGGTCGGCTGACAGATCATACGGAATACAAGTCGCTAAACTTGCAGGCCTTCCAAAAGCGGTCATCAAACGCGCCGAAAGTGTTCTGGAAGCATTGGAAAAGAAGGATCAAACATCCGCGTCGACACGATTGGCTAACGATCTACCTCTCTTTGCGACCGTCATTGAGGAAGTATCTGCCCCGAATGTCACAGAATCTGTTTCACCTCTTTTGGAAAAGCTGGATCCGATCAGCGTAGACGACTTGTCACCGCGGGATGCGTTAAAGCTATTATATGAGCTTAAAGAATTATGTCCGGACAAATAATCTAAAGAGTGACAAGGCGTAACCCGGACTCTAATCTGATACCGAATTCAGACTCACAACAAAATAACAAAAAAAATGGAGAAGCCGAATGTTTGATTTATCTGGAAAAACTGTCGTAATTACTGGATCCAGTAAGGGTATTGGCAAGGCCATTGCCCACCGAATGGCCATGGCCGGTGCCAAAGTCACTATTTCAAGCCGTAAAGCCGATATTTGCGAAAAGGTTGCAGCGGAGATTAACGCTGGAATTCCAGAAGGAGCCACAGGCGAGGCTGTCTCAATTCCGTGCAATATCAACACCAAGGAATCATTGCAAAATCTGGTCGACGAAACGAAGGCAAAATTTGGCGACATTCATTCGCTGGTTTGCAATGCTGCTCTTAATCCATATTTCGGACCGTCAGCAGATTGTCCGGATGAGGCTTTTGATAAAATTATGTCCAGCAACATAAAGTCCAATCACTGGCTGTGTAATATGGTGTTGCCGGAAATGAAGGCGCGCAAGGACGGCTCCATAATAATTGTCTCCTCAATTGGCGGGATTAGAGGTTCTGCTGTTCTGGGGGCTTATTGCATTTCAAAAGCAGCTGATATGCAGCTCGTGCGAAATCTAGCGGTCGAGCATGGAGCAGACAACATTCGCGTTAATGCTATCGCTCCGGGCTTAATCCAAACAAACTTTGCGCGGGCGCTATGGGAAAACCCAGAGATCTTGAAACAAGCAACATCCCGCGCGCCGTTGCAGCGGATTGGGCAGCCGGATGAAATTGCCGGTGCCGCGGTATTTATGGCATCCAGCGCCGGCACCTTCCTGACCGGACAGACGCTCACCATCGACGGCGGACAAACCATTACTTGATTAATTCTACGTCGATGCCACTTGGCCTAATACCAAATTAGTGGCAACAGCGAACATCATCACGGCAACGATTGTATCAAGGACCCGGCTCGCGGCCGGGTTCTTCATTACCGGTGTTAACATCCTCGCACTATAACCAACACTAAAAAACCAGACAAAGGATGCTGCGATTGCGCCGATAACAAAATGGATCCTGGCCGCAAATTCATATCCTGCAGCAATGGATCCCAGCAAAACAACAGTGTCCAGATAGACGTGAGGGTTTAACAACCCGAAAGCCAAGGTCAACATGATCGCTTTTCTACGTGAAGACACAATTTTCTGGTCCGAGTCAGCGATTAGAGGCTTCGGCCAGATTGCCCGCCAAGCAGACATTAACCCAAAACCAATCAGAAAAATGGCGCCTCCCCAAGTCGCCCATGGAACCAGCCAGGGAAAAGCCGCAATTGTAGATCCAAGTCCTAAGGCGCCAACCAGAATTAGGGATCCGTCGATTAAGGACGACAGCAAGCAAACTACAAAAACCTGATCACGCGCCATTCCTTGGCGCAATACAAATAAATTTTGGGCCCCAATCGCTATTATTAAGGCGGCGCCAAGCAGGGCACCGTTCATCAGGGCTGAGAATTCCATTCAAGAATGCTTTTTAGGCGATTTTTTACGTTGATGATAAGTAAGTGCCGCAACAATAAATTTTTCCAAGGTCTCTTTATCACACTCATCGGTTACAGCAAATATTAAAGCGCGTGATCCGCTGTAGCGGAATGCCTTGGGATGCGTTTCTTTGAAATCCTGTATCAAAGAAGTCTGGCAATGCACATAGAGGCCAAATTCATCTTCCTTGCCGGATGGCGCGAGGCGTATTGTCGTTCCACTTCCGCTTTTACTCGTCAGATAACTCGGCACGCCCCATTTCAGAGTCTCATCAATTTCGCCGACACCTTCCGTGCGATCCGCAGCCTCCAAAATTAGTTGCCGAATGCCGAGTAATTTTGATCGAATAGCCTGAGGAAAGGCTTTATACGTTGCGGCGACAGATAAATCTTCTATATCAAATTGCTTCATATCTTACGATCTTTCAAACGGGCGATTACGCCGAGAAAGCGTATTTTCAAGAATTTCCCCGTGTTTTTTGCTAAATTAAAACTAGCTTAGTGTTTAAAGCAGTTTAAGTTGCACCTTTATCGAATTCAAGACGAACCACGCACCGGATCCTTATGGAAAAGATTCCAAATCGCAAAGAAATAATAAACCGCAAATTGTTGATCTCGGAAATCGACGACATTGCGGCGAGATATTTGCCGACAAGTTTCGAGTTCAGGAGCGAACTTTTGGAAAAACTAAAGTCGGTTTTGGAACTTGGCAATAAGGAACTTGAACGCCGCTTTCTGGGAGCCAATAAGGGCCGACCAGCAATGTACGCCAATTCATTTCTGGTCGATCAGATTATCCGAACGATATACGATGTTGCCTCTAAAAAAGTTTACCGCTTAAGTAATCCGACGCCGGAAGAAACGCTTTCAATTGTCGCGGTAGGTGGCTATGGCCGCGGTGAATTAGCGCCTTACTCTGATGTCGATTTACTGTTTTTATTTCCCTACAAGCAAACTTCCTGGTGCGAGCAAGTTATAGAATTTACGCTCTATATGCTCTGGGACCTAGGGCTAAAGGTTGGCCATTCGACCCGTAATGTGGACGAATGCATTCGCTTGGCAAAAAAAGATGTCACGATCCAGACCGCTCTTCTGGAAGCACGGCACTTATGGGGTGATCAAGAACTGTTCACCGAAATGCGACAAAAATATATGAAGGAGATCGTCGCCGGAAACAGCAAAGAGTTCATTGAGGCGAAGCTGCAAGAAAGAGGCGAACGGCACGAACGATTTGGCAATTCTCGGTACGTCGTTGAACCTAACATAAAGGAAGGCAAAGGTGGCTTACGCGACCTTCAGACATTATTCTGGATTGCTAAATTCCTCCATGGGACAACAGAAATTTCACGGCTTGTGGAATTGGGTGTGTTTACCGAGAAAGAGCGGCGCCGTTTTACAAAGGCCTCCAATTTTTTGCGGACCGTCCGCTGCCATCTGCATTATTTGGCGAAACGGCCTGAGGAGCGGATAACCTTTGACATGCAATCAGAACTGGCCCAACGCATGGGCTACAAAGATCACGCCGGCACTCTTGGTGTTGAACGCTTTATGAAACATTATTTTCTGGTTGCAAAAGATGTGGGAGATCTAACGCGCATTTTTTGCGCAAATCTGGAAGCCGAACAGCAGAAAAAAAGCAGATTTGCCATTGCCCGGTTCGGCCTGCGACGCAGAAAGCTGAAAGGATACCTTGTCGAGAGCGGCCGTTTGAATGTTGCCAATGATGATGATTTCAAAAATGCGCCGGTAAAGATGCTGGATCTATTTCATTTAGCACAGGAAAAACAGCTGGATGTTCATCCAAACGCCTTGCGGCTCATTCGTCAAGATCTGAAATTGATCAATCGCAAATTACGCGCTGATGAAACCGCCAACCGGCTCTTCCTTGAGATGCTGACAAGTCGTAACGATCCAGAAACAACGCTGCGCCGGCTGAACGAAGCAGGCGTTTTTGGGCGTTTTATTCCTGATTTCGGGCGAGTGGTCGCGCAGATGCAGCATGATATGTATCATGTCTATACGGTCGATGAACATACAATCCGAGCTATCGGCATATTGTCTCAAATCGAGGCCGGATTGTTGATAGAAGATCATCCGCTATCTCATAAAATACTCCCGAAGGTTCTTTCGCGAAATGTCCTGTATTGCTCTGTTCTTATTCATGACATTGCAAAAGGAAGAGGCGGCGATCACTCCGTTCTTGGCGCAGAAGTTGCGGAAAAATTATGTCCCAGACTGGGATTGTCCGCGTCCGAGACAGAAACCGTGGCGTGGCTTGTGCGATATCATTTGGCATTTAGTAATTTTGCCTTCAAACGGGATATATCGGACCCGAAAACAGTCGAAGATTTTGCTGAAATCGTTCAAAGCCCGGAACGTCTCCGACTACTGCTTATTTTGACAGTTGTGGATATCCGGGCAGTCGGACCAAAAGTATGGAACGGCTGGAAAGGTCAACTTTTACGCGAGCTTTATTATGCCAGCGAAACGGCGCTTACAGGCGGACATATTTCCGAAGGTCGCGAAGAGCGGGCAAAACATTTGCAAGAAAACCTGACTGCAGCCTTAAAAGGCTGGAAGAAAGCGGATATCGAAAAGCAGATCAATCGCTTTTACCCATCTTATTGGATGGCGACAAACAGCGAGGATCAAATTGCCCATGCAAAACTCATGCGGCAAGCAGACAAAAAAGGGAAACTGTTTACCGTAGACGCCAAAAGCGATCCTTTTCGGTCAATCACAGAGGTCACTATTTTTACCGCCGACCATCCGGGGTTATTCGCACGAATTACCGGCGCCATGTCAATTACCGGCGCCAATATCGTCGATGCCAAGATACATACGACGACAGACGGGATGGCGCTTGATACCTTCTTTATTCAGGACTCCGACGGCAAAATCTATGATACGGGAGAACGGATGAAGAAACTCCGTGCCGCCATCGAAGCAACCTTGCAAGGCGACAGAAAACCGCATGTGGAGATCATCGACCGTCGCAATTCCAGCTTACCCAGTAGAACACAAGTGTTCAGGGTTCAGCCATCAGTCCTTCTCGACAATAAGGCGTCCAATACCCACACGGTAATCGAACTGAGAGGGCGGGACCGTTCCGGCCTTCTGGCGGATCTTTCGCGCACATTTTTCACGTTGTCTTTGACCATTTCTTCGGCCCATATTGCGACATATGGCGAACGGGCTGTCGATGTATTTTATGTAAAAGATAGTTTCGGCCATAAAATCACCAACAAAGTAAAGCTCAGTAACATCGAGAAAAAGCTGATGCTTGCCTTAACTGATAAAACCGCTTCCGGTACCAAGGGCGTCAAATCGAAAAAGAAAGCAGCAGCTGGGTAATTAGATCGACCGACAGGTGATTTAATGAGGGGTATTGTATGAGTTTGCTTAAGTCTGTCGCTACCGTAGGTGGCTATACGATGATCAGTCGTGTTCTGGGCTTTTTGCGGGATATCCTGATGGCGACAGTGTTAGGCGCGGGGCCGGTCGCCGATGCCTTTTTTGTTGCGTTTCGTATTCCCAACATGTTTCGCCGGCTGGTCGCAGAAGGCGCTTTTTCAGCGGCCTTCGTTCCGATGTTTGCCCGAAAACTCGAAGCTGAGGGAAAACCTCTCGCCCTGGAATTCGCCGGATATAGCTTGAGCATCCTGGTTGGGTTTCTTTTGATCTTCTCCGCCTTGTTCATGATTTTCATGCCCTTTATGATGCAGTTTCTGGCGCCGGGTTTCACCGTGGATGGCGATAAATTCAATCTTGCTGTCGAGTTTACCCGCATCACATTTCCGTATCTGATCGCTATGGCCATCGTTGCGTTGCTGGGCGGCGTGCTTACAGCATTTTATAAATTTGCGGCGATGGCCGCCGCTCCCATATTGCTCAATATTATCCTGATCACATGTCTTCTCGCCGCCATGGGTCAAAGCGACCGTGAAACAGGAACGCTCCTCTCTTGGGGCGTTGCCGCGGCTGGCGTCGCCCAAGTCATTTTCCTTGTGATCGCCTGCGCCCGTCAGGATATAAAAATCAAGGTTGGCCGGCCTCGCCTTAATAAAGACGTCAAACGACTGTTGAAACTTATGCTTCCCGGAGCCCTCGGCGCTGGAGTAATGCAGATCAATATTTTAGTGGGGACAATCATCGCCTCGTTTTTGGCGACGGGCTCCATTTCTTATTTATACTATGCGGATCGTGTCTATCAGCTTCCCCTCGGGGTGATTGGCATCGCTGTCGGGACTGCTTTATTACCCCTGCTGTCCCGGCAGATACGTGCCGGTGAAGAGGAAACGGCGATCGGTAGTCTCAACCGGGCAATCGAGCTTTCGTTATTATTGACCCTACCCGCCGCCGCCGCACTAATGGTTATTCCCTCACAGATAACTTTGGTTCTGTTTCAACATGGAGAGTTCACGGTTGCCGCGAGTGAGGCAACTGCCGCTGCCCTCTTTGCTTTTTCTTCTGGATTACCAGCCTATGTTTTGGTCAAAATACTGGCGCCTGCCTTTTTCGCGCGAGAGGATACGACAACACCCGTCATTGTCGGTGTCATCGCTATGGCGGCCAATGTTGTATTAAGCCTCCTTCTGATACAGGAATTTTCCCATGTGGGCATCGCCATCGCGACATCTCTGTCATCCTGGCTGAACGCGGCCATTCTTCTATTCCTTCTGGTTCGGCGCGGCCATTATCACAGCGATAAAAGACTAATCCGCAGATCCCTGGGAATGATTTTGTCCTCGGCGATAATGGGGGCCGGTTTGTGGTTTGCGGCTGATTTATTGCATCCTCAATTCTCAAACGACTTAGCCTCAAGGATAACCGCATTGGCTAGTATTATTGCCGGCGGGGCAGCCGTCTATGCGATTACGGCTCTACTGACCGGTGCTGCCAGTCTTTCTGATTTGAAAAACATGCTCAGACGGCGAGCGGACCGATAAGCGGTTGACGCATAGTCTCCGTCCTGCAATAACCGCGTTTCATTTTTGGGGTCACCCCCAATCTCCAGCCTCGATGGCCTGATAAACAGGCCCGTCAATAAGAGGCTCGTGTCCAAAGCGTAAGGAGCGTTTACATGTCGCGAATTTTTTCTGGCGTTCAGCCAACTGGCAACCTGCATCTCGGCAATTATCTCGGGGCAATCCGAAATTTTGTTGGTCTTCAGGAAAACTATGAATGCATTTATTGCGCTGTTGATATGCATGCCATCACCGTTTGGCAGGATCCGGCGGATTTGCGCAGTAACACCCGGGAAGTCGCGGCGGCATATCTTGCGGCAGGTGTGGATCCCAAATCTTCCATTATTTTCGCGCAAAGCAACGTCCCTGCCCACGCGGAGCTTGCTTGGATTTTCAATTGTATTGCCCGCCTCGGATGGTTGAACAGAATGACTCAGTTCAAGGAGAAAGCGGGCAAAAATCGTGAAAATGCGTCTTTGGGTCTCTATGCTTATCCTTCCTTAATGGCGGCGGATATTCTGGCTTACAAGGCGACGCATGTGCCGGTCGGCGAGGATCAGAAACAGCATCTTGAATTGACCCGAGATATTGCCCAAAAGTTCAATAATGACTATGGCGTGGACCTGTTTCCTATCGTTGAGCCGTTGATCTTCGGCGAAGCGACCCGGGTGATGTCGTTGCGGGATGGATCAAAGAAAATGTCTAAATCGGATCCCAGCGATTATTCGCGGATTACCTTTACAGATGACCGGGACATGATTGCTAAGAAATTACGCAAGGCCCGCACTGATGCGGATCCGCTTCCCGAAACGGAAGAAGGACTGAAAGATCGCCCGGAAGCCGCCAACCTTGTCGGCATTTATGCCGCTCTGGCGGACAGCAGCAAGAAAGACGTTTTGGCAGAATTCGCGGGATCACAATTCTCTACGTTCAAACCGCTTCTCACAGACCTCGCCGTCGAGAAATTTGGCCCGATCGGTGAAGAAATGAAGCGGTTGATGGCTGATCTGGGTCATGTGGACGCCATTTTGAAGGATGGTGCGACACGCGCGCGCAAGCTGACAGAACCGGTAATGAAAGAAGTCAAAGAGATTGTTGGATTTATTGCGCCGTGAACAGGTGGGTCATCTGTAACTTGTAACTCCATACAGAACTACTTACATTTAGAGGCGGTACAGCAGGTAAACGCAGTATTTCATGGGGCAAAATAAATGAGTGAAATAGGCAGTAGCGGTCCTGAGAAGAAAAGGATTGGCACTAATCGGGTCGGGGCGGCCGCAAAGCGCAGTTGGAAGCCAATTGTTCTCATCCTGCTTTTTATCGCCGTCGCCTATTATCCCGTCGGTATGTTCATGATCAACAATATCGAAGACGATGTTGAATTTGCGCCCGGCGGAGAGAACGTTGTCGCGGGCGGCAGCAAGGCTGTCGACATGATGGCCGGGCTAATTGATCGCGAGATCAACGTCAATCGCTGGACAGCAAATGATCCGTTTTTCATGCCCTCTGCGGCGCTCGATAATATGCCCAATTACCAACAAGGTGTCATTTCTGCCCTTGCGCGTTTCAGTTTCGAGCTGACGGACCAGATTGGCCGAACCCGAGGATCAAGTCAGACGGATCCGGACCTTCAGGAAGCCGCCGGTCTTTTGCAATATTCCGGCACGAAATGGGCATGGGATCCGTCAGTTTCCTGGCTGCCGACAGCCGCCTCGGAAGAGCAATATGAAAAAGCTCGCAAATCCCTGATCAAATACAACACACGTCTGGCTGCTGGAAAAGCAGTGTTTGAAAAACGCGCGGACAATTTGCTGGCGACACTGGATCGGATTGCTCTGGACATAGGCTCCTCAACTGCCGCCATTGATCAGCATATTGATGAAAATGCCGGCAGCTTCATCGACTTCAAGGCGGATGATCTATTTTATAACATTAAGGGGCAAAGTTACGGTTATTACCTGATCTTGAAGGCCCTTTCCCAGGATTACGAAACGCTGATCAAGGAAAGAGAACTGGTCAATGCGTGGGGCCAGATGTTGAGCAGTTTGAAATCCGTCGTTGAGCTCGACCCCATTATCGTCGTCAATGCGGCACCAGATTCGCAGTTTCTCCCCAATCATCTCGCAGCTCAGGGCTTTTATGTCCTGCGTGCACGGGCACAGCTACAGGAAATCAGTAACATTCTCTTGAAATAACGGCCCCGATGATGGCAGGATAATTTTCTGAGAGAACGACTGACGGAGCCTTTATGACCGACGAGACCCAGACAGAGACAATACGGAACAAGTTTCTTGTTGTCGTGGACGATACGCCTGAGTGCACTTCTGCAATCAGGTTTGCCTGCCGGAGGGCGTGGCATGTCGGTGGTGGTGTCATGTTATTATATGTCATTGAACCCCCTGAATTCCAGCATTGGATGGGTGTGGAACAGGCCATGCGCGAAGAAGCGCGCGAGGCTGCTGAAAACCGGCTTCAATCCCTTGCCGAAGATATCCAGAAGGAAACAACCATTATTCCGGAATTTGTTATTCGCGACGGTTTCATGAAGGAACAAGTGTTGACGCTGATTGAAGAAGATCCCGATGTTCGAATTCTGGTCCTTGCTGCGTCCCCGGATTCTGGCGGTCCGGGACCCTTGGTCAAAAGCCTTGTCGGCGAAATGTCTGGCACATTTGCAATTCCCATCACCGTTGTTCCAGGTAACCTGACGACACGGCAGCTGGATGCTGTTACCTAGTTTATCCCACGTATTTTTACTGAATATCATCCTGAAGAGGAGGGAGCGATTCGTATTTTCGCACAAAATATTTCGTCTAAAATTGTGGTAAAATGTTTGATACCCTCCTATCTATCTGAAAGATTTGGGTAAATTTCGACTAAAAAATCCGACCT